>DAHXOM010000211.1 GCA_027364825.1 bacterium
CTTACAGGGACGTATGGTAAGTTTACCATAGAGCCTTTAGAAAGGGGATATGGAACAACCATAGGGAACGCCATGAGGAGGATACTCCTGTCTTCCGTAGAAGGTGCAGCGATCACGTCTGTAAAGATAGAAGGTGTAACGAATGAGTTTTCAACTATCCCGGGTGTGTACGAAGATGTGATGGAGATAATACTGAACCTAAAATCAATAAGGTTGAAACTGCTTGATGTTAATGAGAGAGAGATAAAGATACGGGCCAAAGGTGAGACGGAGCTTACCGCAAAGGATATTATTATTGATGATAAGGTAGTTATACTTAACCCTGATGCAAGGATAGCAAAACTCGGGAAAGATGCCGTATTTAATGCAGACATGGTTGTAAAGACGGGAAGAGGGTATATACCTTCAGAAGAAAATAAGGACGAAACTATGCCTATAGGTGTTATACCTATAGATTCTATATTTTCTCCGGTCATACGGGTAAACTTTCAGGTTCGTAATTCACGCGTGGGCAGGATCATAGATTACGACAAACTCATCATAGAGATATGGACGGACGGGAGTATCGAGCCGAGAAAAGCCCTGATCAATGCTGCAAAGATCCTGTCAGAGCAGTTGTCTCTGTTTTCTGAGGAGATTGTAGAGCGAAGCAACCTCGAGATCATTCACGGCGATGTTGTTCAGGAAGATAACAAGATTGCAGAATTGATGAATAAAAGTATTGATGAACTTGAATTTTCAGTGCGGGCAACAAACTGCCTGAAGAATGCCAACATAAAGACAATCGGAGAGTTAGTTTTAAAAACAGAACAGGAAATATTACAGATGAAGAATTTTGGCAGGAAATCCCTCAGTGAGATAAAAGAGGTTCTTACCGGTATGGGGCTGCGCCTCGGCATGAAGCCTGTAGGCGCTGAAGCGGACGGAGAAAATGAGGAAAAGGAGTAAAACATCTTATGAGACACAATGTTGATGGTAGAAAATTCAGAAGGACAGCATCCCACAGGAAGGCCTTGTTAAAGAACCTTGCAATATCTTTGATCATCCATGAGCGCATAGAAACAACCGTTGCAAAGGCAAAGGAGTTAAGAAGGGTAGTCGAACGTATGATCACGCTCGGTAAAAGAGGTGATATTGCATCGCGCAGACGCGCATTTGCATTGCTCAGACATGAACCTTCGGTTGCAAAGTTGTTCTCAACCTTCTCGGATCGTTATAAGACCCGCAATGGCGGATATACAAGGATTATAAAGTTCAGAAAGAGAATGGGTGACGGTGCCGAGCTTGCGTTTATAGAGCTTATTGACAGAGCAATAAAAGAGAAAAAGAAGAAAGAAAAGAAAGCTGCGGCTAAAGAAGAGAAAAAAGGATAAACAAGTCCTTAGCTCTTTATTCTAGTTTCAGGTTCATTGAAGGGGCTTAAATTTTTAAGCCCCTTCATGTTCGTTCAGCTAACCAATTCGAATGGTTAGGTAAGCAATATAATCTCCCTGCCTTCAGGATCAAAACGCGGTAGTTTAAAACTGTGTGTTATAACCCATGAATGAGTGTTTTTACCCATAATTCCCTCTAAAACAAGCATAAGCAAAAAATAATTATATCCAATAAAACAATGGGTTACGCAAAAACATCCCTGCCGACAAAATGGTATAGAACTTGCTCTTTAATATTGTAAACTATTTTTTAAGGAGGCAGTATGAGTTTAAAAACACTGATAAGACTTGCAGGATCTTTAGCACTTGCAGGCTTATTATTGGTAGGATGTAGCGGTAGTAAGGGTAGTAATGGCGCAACAGGCGCAACAGGACCTGCCGGTGCAGCAGGTGCATCGGGCTTGAGTACGGGTAACTTATCGGGGAGTGTTGTTGACAGTGCTTCGCAGACACCTATCGCAGGTGCCACGGTAGCAGTAAACCCGGCGGTTACGGCAAATGCGACAACCGATTCAAACGGAAATTTTTCATTTACCAACATTCCGATAGGATCGTATCAGGTTATCGTGAGCATGACCGGATATAACCAGTTTACTTCATCGGTAATCCCGGTTGTAGCGGGTATAACATCGACAACCCAGCTCATGATAGTCCACGGGCCTTATCAGGCACCTCTGATATCGGGTCTTTCCAACAAGTTGAATGTCGGATATGCAACGCCTGTTACCGTAAACTCTACAGTAACAGACCCGAATAACTTATCTGTGACCTGTAAATGGACAATAACGTCGCCTTTGACATCAGCGCCGGTACTTACAGGTTCGACGAGCTGTTCATCCGTATCATTTACAACCGATAGCTTTCCAGCTCTGGCATCAATGAATCCGTCTTTAGTGGATCCAGTCGGAGGATTGTTGGTAAATAGAGACGCCATTGTTCCTATAAGCTATAACGAAATGGGCAGCTATACACTGAAACTAACTGCAACCAACTCCAAGGGTGTATCAAGCAGCTCCAGTATTACCGTAAGGGCAAGCGACAAGCAGCCCGGTATAGCAAACGTAGCTGTCGGTGTACCCGTATACATTAACCTTACAGAGGCATCACCGAATGTAACAATTGCAGCTCCGGCAACATCTACTGCGCAGCTTTCTACTCTATCATCAGCGGCAGCAGGCTCGTACAAACTGGTAGAATTTACACCGGATGTACCCGGTACCTATTATATAACAGAAACAACATCCGGCAATTCATTCACCATTTATGCCGGGTATTGGACAGGTGCTTATGGACCTGACGGTGTATTTGGTCATGGATCATGGCAGGGAGCTCAGTGTACACTTTGTCATAATAGCGGTGGTTCCGCTCCCGATGTATTTACCCCTATGGGACAACCACCCCATGCCTCTATATTTATCAATGGCATCAATGGCGGGTCAGGCACAATCGGTGCGTCATGTTTCCCGTGTCACACAGTTGGATATGATCAGGCAACAACTGCAATCAACTTTGGGTTCGACGATGTAGCAGCGCAGTATGGATTTGTGTTTCCCAAGATACTGCAGCCAGGAAACTGGACCGCTATGGTTGCCCAATATCCGACTGTCGCAGCACTTGCAAATATCCAGTGTGATAATTGTCATGGACCAAGTAATTCAAATGCACATGGCAGTACCCCGCAGGACAAATTAGCACGGGTTGGATGGACCGCAGGCGTTTGCAACCAGTGTCACGATGCACCAACACACCATGTCATGGGCACCCAGTGGGAGCAATCAGCACATGCACAGTATGATCTTGCTATGAGTGAAGGAACGATTCAAGGAATGGGTGCAAATGCAGCGCACTGCGGCAGATGTCATACAGCACAAGGTTTTGCTGCATATCTTGATCAGGTTTCGACGTATGGATTTACCGGTGCAACAAGCAATTTAGGATTTGGAACATTAACACAAAGCCAGCTTGCAGGCATAGGACTTACGGTTTCGCAGGTTCAGCCTCAAACATGTCAGGCATGTCATGACCCGCACCAGTTGGCTGCCGGCGATAATGACAACGGTCACAGCCAGTTAAGGGTATTCGGCAGCACAGAACTTGCCGCTGGTTTTACCGTTACAGACGTTGGAGCAGGTGCGATATGTATGCAGTGTCATAACACACGCAATGGTCTTCACAATGATTCAGTAGTAGTAGCAAACTATACTGCACCACATACACCGTCACAGGCAGATATCCTTATGGGAGAAAACTCATACTTTACCGGCATTACAGGTACAACCACAATCTTCGTATCAAAGCATGCAAACATCGGCGATACCTGTGTAACATGTCACATGCAGCTGAATCCGGATAACCCGAACAACGCTGCGTATTCACACGAGTTTGCCATAGATAATTCCCAGCAGGGTCAGCTTTGTGCAAACTGCCACGGATCCTCGGCTGTTACAGGCTATGGTCTGCAGACAGAAGTCCAGGGATTATTGAACCAGCTTCAAACCAAACTTTCCAATGATGTAATGGCAGCAATCAATGTATCTTCTTCGAGCTATACAGTATGGGCCGGAAGCAGTGTTGTATCTGCACCGGTAACAGCAGCGACATTCGCAGAGGTACACGGACAGCAGGGCTACCAGTTATGGGATTCTTCCAGCGCAACTTATACAGTTCAAATGGGTACTATAACGGCTACAACAGTAGGCGGCTCTACGTCATTCCCTGTGTTCCCCTTGAACAGTGCAGTCAATCCGACAGCAACAACGTTTGTGAAGGCAGGATGGAACTACGCACTTGTTAACAGTGAAGGCAGTCTTGGTATCCACAACCCGACATACGAACTGACCATACTGAATAATACGCTCAACCAGTTACCGTAGACACGGATAAAAAGTAAATATTTACAGGGTGGTGCGCAAGCACCACCCCTATTTTCAGATTTGTATTTTTGATTTCCCCTCCTCCACTTTGAGTGGAGCTAACGCCCCCTTCCCCAGGGGGCATTTTTTATGATTCCTCTGTTCCCTGTCATCGCGAGAACCGGCATACAGGTAAGTTGCTGGCCGGGAAACTCCTCTGCTTGTAGATTGCTTTGTTATTCCAATCCTCGCAATGACAAATAAACTGAGGATATTGAGAGGACTAAACCGTTTAAACTGTTCAAATTGTGAAGAAGGTGTATCATAAAATTGAGTCAGCAGGGGGCAAAATTATGAACCCCTGCTTTCCTAATGCATTTTTGGTTACAAAACCAGAATCACTGTTTTACAAATACCGGGATTGTTGTGAGGGTGGCAGGATAGCCGGTCAGTGTTATGGGTCCTGTGAATGTACCTCCGGTAAAGTAATCCGCCCATGTGCCTGCGGGCAGGTAAACGTCCCTTGAGGTTGCGCCTTGTGTGACGACAGGACACACAAGGTACTTATCTCCGAGCAGGAATTCATCGCTTATGGTATAGGTCTTTGGGTCGGAAGGGTAGTCAAAGAAAAGCGGCTTGACCATGGGCATGCCGGTTTGGGCGGAGCTCTGTGCAACGCTGATCATGTATGATGTCAGCGACTGGTGTATTCCCGCGTAATACTTTGCTATGTCCGTTGTTTCCTGAGTCGGGGAACCTGCTATATTTGGATCCCACGGCACCATGGAAAACTGCATCAGCGGCATAAACGCATTCATCTCGACCCACCGAATGTAGAGTTCTGAGGTCGGCCAGCCTGTGTATCCGTTGCCACCGATCATGTCCGGCAGTACAAACGGATATCCGACCATCTCCATTGAAAACATCTGCGGCAGGACCGATGCCAATCCGTTATCGCTGGTCCATATGGAATCCTTGTCGTACTCACGCATGATCTGGCCGTCGTTCTGTGCAAACCAACCCGACCTGAATTCCATTGCAGGTACGTGCTTGTTTATGGTTATATAATAGTCCGAATATTGGTTCGGAGAGAGATACCCTGTTGTAACACCATCAAGCGGGAACCAGTTCGCTTCGCCTGCATCAAATTTAAATCCATCGATACCATAGTTTGATACGATATTGCCAAGCAGACCTGCCCACCAATTCATCACAGCCGGATCTGCAAAGTTTATGAGCCCGGCCTTTTTTGTGCCGAATGTGTCCCACCATGCTATGAGTGAGACACCGCCATTGTTTGACTGGACAAAGTAATTTTCCGTTGTTGCGTTAAAGTTTGTAGAATTGTTATCGACAAACGGCGGCACCCATAATGAAACGGTAAACCCCATACCGTGCAATTGGTCTATCATGGCTTTTGTATCCGGAAAATGTGCAGGGTCAAAATCCGTGTCTCCCCAGTTTTTCTGCCACTTGTCGTCGATCTCAAGTATTGAATGGGGAAACCCGAGGCTCGTTATGCTCTGTGCAAGGCCGATGACCTTGGTCTGGTCTATTCCGTAAAGGTATTCAGCCCATGTCGACCACACAGGCCCCTGAAACATAGCAGGCGCCGGAAGGCTGACCGGCTGCCATGCCTTTTTATAGGAAAAGTTTGTGGAGATCCAGTCCTGATAGGTAGAGGGTATATCGTTATCAACGAGTATATAATAAGAAAACAGGTTTGAGTTGCCGGTGAGTGTAAATATACCATTGCCCATGCTCATACACAGGGGGCCGTAGCTGTCTACAAACAGACCTGCTCCATTGGATGTGAGCCACAGCGGTGTTGTTAAGTTGTTCTGGTCCGCAGTCTCAAGCGGGCATCTCGTAAAATTTCCGGTTTCAAGTGGAAACCACTGCTGGCCCATTTCGATGGTCCCGTTTATCGGGTTGAGGTAGTTGCCGAGCTCTCCCTGTCCGTACCAGTGTCCAGAAGACGATGTCGAAAACGCATCCCCGATATTTTTAACACTGCTGTTCTGGCTTGATACGGATACCTTTATCATCTTATTGGATAACAAAAAGTTGTATGTGATCCATCCTGTCTGATCGCTGTGCAGGTAAACGTTTGCACCGTTGGATGTGGGGTTATAGCCTGTAGCAGAGAAGGTGCATGCATAGGTACTGTTGAGCAAATAGCTCCCCGTGGCACTGACGGAAGATGATGCTGTGCAGGGGATTGAGGAGAGTACCATGTGTCCCTGGGACGTTACCGTGAAATTGTATGGAGACCTGTTTATGGTAAGCGTGTAGTTAGAATTCGTCAGGACAAGTGAAGACCCAAATGGTTTAAAACTCAAACCGTTGCTCTTACTGCCGCATCCCACCAATAGTGACAGAAAAAAGACAACGAACAGATTTGTTCTATGCTTATTCATAGCTTTATCCATCCTTTTGAAGAATAGTACCATGAGACTATTGTGGTTGTCCATTGTAAATTAAGTTAATCTTGATCACTGAGTTATGCGTGATTACCCACCCTTGGGAAAGGAGAGGAATTGAAGTCTCTTTCTCTTCCTTCAGTGATCGATTACCATGGATCGTATTACCTGTATGAAGGAAACACTGGACAGGGGACCTTTAAATTGATAATTTACCCCGTTAGAAAGAGAAAAGTTTTACCCTGTTCGAAGCGAATTGTATGAGAGGTAATTTTCCGCTACAGTGAAACACCTCTTCCCTGCAGAGGCTTTCGAACGGGGTAAAATCAAATACAAAAAGGAGGTTATTTATGAATAAAGGACCAAGGGATGCGGTTATCGTAGCTGCTGCAAGAACAGCAATAGCAAGGGCAAACAAGGGCAGTCTTATCAATGTAAGGGCTGATGATTTTGGAGCAATTGTTGTTAAAGAGGTCGTCAAAAGGACCCCGAAACTCAATCCCAAAGAAATAGAAGACCTTGTCGTCGGGTGCGCAATGACAGAGGGCGAACAGGGATTAAACGTGGGAAGGGTGATCGGCATACTTGCCGGTTTGCCGATAGAAGTACCCGCGGCAACCCTGAACCGGTTTTGCTCTTCAAGCCTTGAAGCGATAAACTTTATCGCACTGAGGATCATGGCCGGGTTTATTGATGCAGGTATCGGTGCAGGTATTGAGAGCATGACACACATACCCATGGGAGGATTGAATCCCGATAAGGCATTGAATATACCTCTTATGAATGATATCCAGGAAGGCAAACAGCCCAATGTCTATATAACCATGGGACAGACGGCAGAGAATGTCGCAGCCGAGTACAAGGTATCGAGGGCGGACCAGGACAAGTTTGCGTATGACAGCCACATGAAGGCCATAAAGGCGATAAAGGCCGGGTTATTCAAGAAAGAGATTATCGGTATCAATGCTCCCCAGGCAGACGGTTCGACGAAGTTTTTTGATACGGACGAATGTCCGAGAGAAAACACGTCCCTTGAAAAACTGGCAACACTCATGCCCGCATTCTCGGAAACAGGGACGGTGACGGCAGGCAATTCGAGCCCTCTCAACGATGGGGCAGGTGCTGTCATGATTATGTCCAGGGAAAAAGCAAAAGCGCTCGGTATTGAGCCGCTTGCAACAATACGGGGAATGGCAGTAGCAGGGGTGAAGCCGGAGCTTATGGGCATAGGACCCATATACGCTGTCAGAAAATTACTCTCCAAGGCAAAGCTGACGATAAAAGATATCGGCGTTGTTGAGCTGAATGAGGCATTCTCCTCACAGTCTCTCGCTGTTTCGAGGGAGCTCGGCATACCGGCGGAAAGATTAAACCCGAGAGGCGGCGCAATAGCCATAGGCCATCCGTTGGGTGCGACCGGTGCAAGGATCATGACGACACTGGTGCATGAAATGACGGACAACAATATAGAGTTTGGTATTGAGACCATGTGTGTCGGCGGCGGCATGGGTGTTGCAACACTGGTAGAACGAGGGTAATCTGCAAGCAAAAATAATCGGCACCGGCGCCTGCGTTCCCGATAGTATTACAACTGGGGAGAAACTTGAAAAACCGGCGGACACATCGGATGAATGGGTTGTTTCAAGGACGGATATCAGGGGACGCAGGCGCAATCATAAGGAAATACTCTCTTCTATTTTTCAGGAGGCAGCATGGCGGAGCAATTAGTAGCTATAAATCCATCGACACAGGAACCAATTGACCATGTCGATGTAACAACGAAAGAAGAGCTTCTTGGGATTGTACAAAAGGCAAGAAATGCCCAGAGGACATGGGAGGCCATGGGCTTTGACGGCAGGAAGCCCTTCTTTGACAGGCTCTCCTCATACCTCCTGGAGCATTATGAGGAGGTCGCAAGGTTTATCTCCCGTGAGAACGGCAAACCGTATCTTGAAGCCATACTCGCTGAGGTTTATCCCTCGATAGATGTGGTAAATTATTATTCGAAGAGGGCAAAGAAACTGCTCGCTGATAAGAAGATCCCCATCAGGGTATTCAAATTCATGGGGAAAAAAAGCTATATTACGTTTAAACCCGTCGGCGTTCTTGGGATTATAAGCCCGTGGAACTATCCGTTTGCCATACCATTTTCAGAGATTATTATGGCGCTTGTCGCAGGTAATACGGTCATACTGAAGCCGTCCGAACTGACACCCCTGATCGGTAAAAAGATAACAGAGCTCCTTGATACCGCAGGATTTCCCGACGGTGTATTCTCCGTTGTTTATGGAGACGGAAAGATCGGAGCAGAGCTTGTGAAAGCTCAGCTGTCGAAGATCATTTTCACGGGCAGCGTTGCGACCGGGAGAAGGATCATGGCTGCTGCTGCCGAGAACCTGACCCCTGTTGTACTCGAACTCGGCGGTAAGGACCCGATGATTGTGCTGAAAGACGCAGATATTGATATGTCTGCACGGGGTGCCGTGTGGGCAGGGTTTATGAATTCCGGTCAGACCTGCGCGTCTGTGGAAAGGGTTTATGTCGATGAGACCATAAAGGATCAATTTGTAGAACGTGTCATGAAATATACAAAAGAGATACGGCAGGGCGATATGCTTGAAAATGAAAGCACGGACATGGGCTCTATGATAGACCCGAGACAGCTGTCGATCGTAGAGAATCATGTTAAAGATGCCGAAGCAAAGGGGGCAAAGATTCTGACCGGCGGCAGCAGGCCTGCGGATCTTCACGGATTTTTTTACAAACCAACCGTGCTTGTTAATGTCGATCATTCCATGCAGGTCATGACCGATGAAACGTTTGGACCTGTTCTGCCCATTATGGGTTTTAAAACGGAAGATGATGCAATCAAGCTTGCAAACGATTCGAGGTATGCACTTACCGCGAGTGTATGGTCGAGGGACATAAAGAGGGCGGAGTCGATAGCACGTAAGATTGTTGCAGGGACGGTAACGATAAACGATCATATCATGACGTATGGTATACCGGAGACGCCCTGGGGAGGATCGAAAGAATCCGGGTTTGGCAGGACACATTCCGATATAGGGCTTATGGAGTTTGTGGAGCCCGCCCATATCCATGTTGACAGGGCATGGATTAAGAAAAAACCGTGGTGGTATCCTTATGATAAGAAAACATTGCTGTTCCTGAGGGCCATGATCTGGCTGACAAAAAGAGCTAAATTCCTCGTAGGTTGACCCGAACAAAGCAATAGGAAGGTGTGCTCATTCATTCGAGGTACCCGTCTGAAGGTAAGGGGGTGCGATCCACCTTCTGAACGTTTTAAACAGTTTAAACGGTTCAAACGGTTTAAACCGCTGCGTCTCCGCCACAGGACGGATCCGCCTTTGGCGGAGACGCAATGTTCTCACTCATTACACAAACTTCCCTATTTTGTAAACGCAATTTGTGAATTAGTGGATTGGGGACGATCTTGCGCTTGACAAGACTTTTACCGGCTTTATAATCCATGGAAGGGGAGGGCTGAATGGCTACACAGGCTTTGTTCGAAGACGGCAGACCAACATCAACCGAACTCGATCCCAGAATAGCAAGACTGAAACAACGCTACCATACCGCACCGTACGAGATTTGCATGTCAAGGGCACTTAACTTCACACGCTCATACAAAGAGACGGAAGGCATGGACCCCAACCTCCGCAATGCCCGTGCTTTGAAGCGTACACTCGAGAACCAGAAGATATCCATAGAGCCGGATGAGTTCATTGCCGGCAGTAAAACCGAGAAGTTTCTTGCGGCGCCGTTGTCCGTGGAACGGGGCGATTTTCTCAGGATACTGCAACTGGAGATGGATATCCTGCACCTCAAGCACAGGCCTTTTTTTATATCGAGTGAAGACAAAAAGGTGTTCCTGACGGAGATCGTCCCGTACTGGGACGGCAGGACACTGAGGGACGTTAAGTCGCAGTATTGGGACAAGGACGGTATCATCGATAAAAAGCCAGGGCTGACCGAGCATCCTCGCAATATACTCAGGATGATAAAGTTTGGAAGATATGTCGGACGCAAAGGCCTGCGCAAGATACAGGGGGCCAACAGGGACGTACCGCTTTCCCTGGAGCGTATAAAAGGCCTCCATAAACTCCGTCATGAGCTTGCGAACAACAACCCGACACCCGCGGTGTTTGTCTTCGATGTGCAGGGGCATTTAAGCCTCGGTGTCGACAAGGTCGTCTCCGGCGGCATGCAGGTCATCATCGATCAGGCGAAGAAAAGACTCCAGCAGATTGAAGGCCGGCCGGAAAGTACAATAAACGGTGAGGATGCGGCCAATGAAAAAGCGCGCTACTTTCTGGAAGCCGTTATCATGAGCCTCGAATCGGCCATTCGGTATGCCGGACAGTTCGTAGAGCTTGCACATACCATGAAAAACAGGACACAGGATACGAGAGAGCGGGAACGGCTTGACACGATTATCCGCAATCTGGGCAATGTACCCGCAAACAAGCCCCGGACATTCCATGAAGCAATACAAGCGGCATGGTTTGCCGAGGTGGTCGGGGAGATCCAGTACGGTACACACGATGTATTTGCAGTAGGCAGGGCAGACCAGTACCTTTATCCTTATTACAAGAAGGACATGGAGGAGGGTACACTGACAAAAGAACAGGCGATTGCGCTGATACAGGAATTCTTTTTAAAGCTTGAAGCGAACGTGGAACCCATACCGGAGATAGGCATGGAAACGAACGGCGTTTACGGCAACAGCCAGCATGTCGTAACAATCGGCGGCCTGACGCCGGAAGGACAGGATGCCACCAACGAACTTTCCTACCTCATACTCGATGCCTATGAGCGGATGAAGGGTGCGGTCAACCAGCTCGCGGTGAGGATACATGAAAACACACCGCATGAGTTCATGCGCCGGACCATAGAGGTGTTCCGGCAAGCAAACGGTATCGCAATCTATAACGATACGTCTGTCATCAAGGGCTTGATCAACGACGGCATGAGTAGGGAAGATGCAAGGGACTACGTTGTCGTCGGATGTATTGAGATAACGGGACAGTCGGACACGCACGGCTGTGTCGGCGGTTATGAGATGGTCCTGCCTTCCGTACTGCTCCTGACGCTCTCCCGCGGCAAATACCCCCCTCCGTTTATCGGGCAGATGAAGGGCTTTGACTCCGGTGACCCGGCAGGGTTCAGGACGTTTGATGATTTTATAAACGCTTTCCGCAGGCAGCTCACGCACCAGATCAAGGTGCTGATAAGTGCGGCTGCAGGCAAGGACCAGGCTTATAAGGACATGCTGCCCGCTCCCTATGTGTCAGCGCTCATGGACGATGCCGTTGAAAAGGCCGCCGATATAACTGCGGGAGGTGCACGGTACGATTTCACGTCCATAGACATACGGGGGCTTGCAACATTGGTAGATTCCCTGATGGCGATCAAGACGTTTGTTTATGACAGGAAAGAGATTACGCTCGGTAAGTTTATAGATATATGCTTGAGGAACTTTAAGGGTAATGAGGCACTCAGGCAGCGCATCATCCACGAGGCGCCGAAGTACGGTACCGATAATGACGAAGCAGACACGATGACGCTGCAGGTGCTTGACTGGGTTTATGAGGAAGCTTTGCTGCACCGGAATGCAAGGGGCGGCAAGTTCAGGCCGTGCTATTATTCATACGGTAACCACGTTATAGACGGTATTATGCTCGGCGCCACGCCTGACGGCAGGCTTTCCGGTGAGCCCATTTCAAACGGCGTGTCCATCAGTAATATGGTTGAATCTTCATCCGGCCCGACATCACTCATGGCGAGTATTGCAAAGATCCCGCCCTATCAGACATCTGCAGGCCTGTCCCTGAATATGCGTTTCCATCCCTCGTATATAGATACCGATCAGGGGCTTGATACATTTGCCGATATGATCCGCGCCTACTTCGGCCTTGGAGGCATGCATCTGCAGCCGAATGTTGTTTCAACCGAGACCCTGCGCGACGCACAGCTCCATCCTGAGAACTACCGGGACCTGATAGTCAAGGTGGCTGGCTATTCAGCATACTTCGTGGACCTCGGCAAATCCATCCAGGAAGATATTATAAACAGGTATGAGTACAGGTAATGTACTTTCCCCTTATGTTCTCCCTGTCAAGATGAAATAAGGGGTTTGGTTTGCGCCCCTCTTAAGATAAGAGGGGCGGGGGTGTTATGAAATTAAGTGAAAACCAGTAACTCCGTAACTCCCCTAACCCCTCTTAACCTAAGAGGGGTAACGCAGGAGTGTAAAGAGACTGAGAAAGGAGTGTATTAGTTGTCCGGAAGGGTATTCGACATATCGCGCGCATGCGTCCATGACGGACCCGGACTGCGTACCGTGGTCTATCTGAAAGGATGTCACCTCGACTGCCCGTGGTGTCATAACGTTGAAGGTAAATCCTTTGAGCCGGAATTCTCTCTTGATGAAAAACGGTGCATTGCGAGGACGGTTAACAAAAGGGCATGCACGATCGATTGCCCGATGAAAGACAATCGACCGGTTGGCAGCAGCGATGCTGTTTATGCGCGCATTGTAAGTATATGTCCTTCAAAGGCAGTGAAACTTGCAGGCAGGGACTACACCGCAGGTGCTCTGGTTGAAGAGCTGATGAAGGACGCTGTCTTCTTCAAGCAGACCAAGGGTGGTGTTACTTTTTCAGGCGGAGAACCCATGGCGCAGTATGAGTTCCTGTTTGCATGCGCGGATGAGCTGGGATCGAGAGGAGTTCATCTTGCCATGGAAACGTCCGGATTCTGGAACGGCAGCCTTGTTAAGGACGTTACAAAAAGGTTCGACTTTATCCTTTTCGATCTCAAACATGCGGATCCCGGCAAATTCAAAAGATTTGTTGGTGTCGACAATAAAGTTGTGCTCGGTAACCTTGTTCAATTGCTTGGATCGGATATTGAAGTTGAATTGAGGATCACGCTGGTCCCGGGTTTTAACGACAGCGATGATGATATAAAAGTTATTGCAGGCTTTATAAAGACCTTGAATCCCAAGCCCGTCGTACGGCTGCTCCCGTTCCACAGGCTTGCTGTATCCAAGCAGGCGCTGTTCAGACGGGAGTATCCCTATGCGCTAACTCCTGTACTTCCTGCCCAGAGGCTTTCAGAGATAGTTTTATTGCTGCAGGATAAAGGCATAAAGCTGTTCAGATGAACTTCAAGGGTACCGTGACACAAGCCCCAGGGTTATTTTATATTGTTTTCTTGAATGTATGCTTCAAGACCTTTTACAAGTGCAATAAAATTTGACTGTATCCGGGAAAGGATGACATTCAGAAACTCGTCTACCAATTTTTTTCTCATGATAGTAGGAACGACGATGACGAACGGATATTGTTCCAGATTTATGTAGATGTCCCCGACAAACCTGATCGTCGTGTACTCGCCGTCCGTCGAATAGATGTCCTGCCCGTGTGCGTTAATCTGGCCTTGAAAAACGTAAGGTTCATAACTCCAGTTACACACGTATTCGCTCTTCGACCATTCCCCCTTGTCGAGCCATGCAATACCCTCCAGCTTTATGAATTGACTGAGAGCAGCAGGCAGTATGTTTTTACCAGACCATTTATTGACTGTGAAGACCCTGTCTTCTGTCTCTTTTCTCTCAAGCAATTCTATATTGCTTATATCCGGCAGATAGGGGGCCAGCTTGTAAAGATTATCCCTGAAGGTTTGATAAACGATATTGAGCGGTATTTCAGTTTTTAAAGAATACTCAAAATGCATCCTGATCTACCTCCACTGCCTTATTTTAACACTTCTCCCGCTAATGTCAAACAGAGATATGAATATATCTTCTCTTTTGGATTTTCCGGTTCAGCGGCTTATAACGAGTGAAAAATGCTGCTTCGGTGACACAGGGGGAAATGTCAGAAGAGAAATCTGTATCCCACCATTATCTCAACACCGCCAACATCGATATTTGAACCGATATCGCTGAAATAGGCCGTTTGATCGACGGGAATAGAAATTTCTGCAGTGACCGCACCGTTGAACCCTGCCATAAAGTCCGCTCCACCGACGATCTCCATTCCAACGCCGCTTCCGCTCGTACTCGATGAGGCACTGTACCCATTACTTTGACCGCTAAAGGTAAATGATGGGTTATTGTCTACCAGACCTAATCCCACGAACGGCGTTATCACTCCTGCGGGTATGGTAAGAAGTGCATCCACTTTGAATACTAAGTTGTTGAAATATGCGGTTTCTGTCGCAGAACCGATATAATTACCATAAGAATCGTACACATCATAGGTCTGACTTGCACTGGAAACACCGATGTAATCGAACTCTCCGGCTAAAGCGAAGAAATCTCCGAAATTAACACGTCCATCTATGCCGACACCTAATCCAGGGCTGAAATCTCTTAAACCGTTTGAATTACTGTTGGGAAAGAAACTGAAAAGTTTCACCCCTACTGATCCGCTGCCTACTGAACTGCTATACCCGTAACGTGCCATGGCTGCGGAAGGGAATAAAAATCCCGCGGCCAGGATGAACATGAATACGACACTGAGCTTCCCGGACATTGTCTTTTTTTTGATCATTTTCCCTCCATGGACCTTCAAACATTGTTTACCCCGTAAGAAAGCCCCGCTTTTTTAGCCGGAAGACCTGCGCCCTGGCGCATCCGCCTGAGGGGGAGATCCGACTTTGGCGGAATTTCTGAGGGGATTATAAATAATTCATCATAGAAGGCATTTCCTGTCAATGAGAATTATGCATCCATCAGCTTGATTTTTTCATTATTTTATTAACATGACGATTAAAGAATAATCTGCTAAGTAAATGAACAAAGGAGCAAGTATATGACAGTCATTACAATATCGAGAGGTGCTTTCAGTGGAGGGAAAAAACTTGCCGAGTGTCTGAGTAAAAGATTGGGCTATCGATTCATAGGCAGAGATGTCATCATACAATCCGCATCAGAGTACGGCATACCTGAGGGCAAGCTGCTGGAAGCAATAGAGCAGAAACAGGGCATAAAAGAACGTATCGGCATGGA
Organism: bacterium; assembly: GCA_027364825.1. Lineage (GTDB taxonomy): Bacteria > JAMCPX01 > JAMCPX01 > JAMCPX01 > JAMCPX01 > JAJYLM01. The sequence continues at coordinate 15,749 of DAHXOM010000211.1, forward strand.
GGTTAACAAGTTTCATTATTTGTCTTTCGTACAGGCGGCACTTTGTGAAGAGGCAAAGGATGACAATATTGTTTATCATGGTAATGGCGGGCATATATTGTTAAAAGGCATATCACATGTGATCAAGGTAAAAGTGACTGTCGGCATGGAACAGCGTGTAATGTTTGCAATGGAGAGACTCAAATTTACCCGTGAAGAAGCTTTCACATACATCAATAATATGGATGAGGTGAGAAACAAATGGGCAAAGATCCTTTACGGTGAAGACTGGGACGATCCTGTACAGTATGATATCATTGCAGATTTAAAGAGTATGACAATACAGGGCGCCTGTGAAGCGATAGCCGATATGACAAAAATGCCTCAGTTTCAGGCTACCGATGAGTCAAGGAAAGCAATGGATGATCTTTTGCAGGCATCCAGGGAAAAACGGGAGTTGCATAAATCAATGCTGCAAAAATAAAGCAGTAATCGGAGATTTCGCCGTTGGCTCATTGATCCCTGTAATCGCAGATCTCTTTAAACATTTCTCTGTATGTTTATCCATTGTTCACTGGTTAGGACATCAGCTTGCCGGGGGAATACTTTCTCTATCAGTACGGATTGTACCTCCGCATCGAGATCAACACAAAGGTCAGAAAGAACGGTCAGTTGATAATCTTTATCTGCTGCCTCGCGGAGGGTGGATAACACGACGCCGCTTGTAGCAATTCCCGCGAGCACAAGATGCTGAATATCCC
>DAHXOM010000213.1 GCA_027364825.1 bacterium
ATCATGTACTGCTGAAATCTTCTAAAACAAACTCGTTGATCGATGTACTTCATCGATTCAGCAACAAATTCAAAAAACTTATTCCCGATATTAAATTTATTATAGATATGGATCCGCAGCATTTTGTTTAAGAAAGGTGATACATGCTTATTGCCTTTTTAAGACGAATATAGTAATATATAACAATATGACAACTATAGCATTCGATGCAATGGGTGGGGATTATGCTCCTGATGACGTTGTCAAAGGGGCGGCATGGATCACTCTGGACACGGACATAAATGTTATTCTTGTAGGGGATGAGAAAAAGATAACAAATGTATTGAAGGAGCTGAAACACAACCCGGAGAATCTTTCGGTACACCATACGTCAGAAGCTGTCGGTATGGATGAACATCCCAAGGAGGCCTTAGAAAAGAAGCCGAAAGCCTCAATACTGGTGGCGGCACAGCTTGTTAAGAACGGGAAAGCAGATGCACTGGTAAGTGCCGGTAACACGGGTGCGTGCATACTCGCCTGTGCAAGGACCTTCAATAAGATCCCCGGTATACAAAAGGCTGCACTTGCATCGGTATACCCGACGGAGATCCGGCGCGGTGAGAAGAATGACCCGTTTTCGCTGATACTCGATGTCGGGGCCACGGTAAATGTTACAGCCAAGGACCTCGTGTCCTTTGCAATTATGGGGAGTGCTTATGCGTCACGCATCAGCAAAAACTCAAGGCCGCGTGTAGCCATACTTTCAAACGGTACTGAAGAGATTAAAGGCAGTTCAGAGATGCTCGAGGCCTATAAATTGCTCAAACAGTATTCCAAGATTAATTTTATAGGGAACATAGAGGGCATCGATATACCGAAGGGCACTGCGGATGTGGTTGTATGCAGCGGGTTTACCGGTAATATAGTGCTCAAGATGCTTGAAGGCGTATCTGAAACAGTAATGGAACTCGCCAGATACGCTTATAAAAAAAGCTTTGCATGGAAAATAGGCTTGTTTATGCTCAAAGGCGCTATATCCCAGTTAAAAGGAATAACGGACTGGGAACAGTACGGCGGTGCGCCTCTGCTCGGGTTTGAAAACCTTTTTATTAAAGCGCACGGCAGATCAAAGGCAAAGGCAACATCCAATGCAATAAAGGTGGCGGCAAAAGCGGTTAGCGGCGGTTTAATACAGGAGATCTCTGCATCAATTAAAGATTTTTCTTTTGACTGAGTGCGATGGAACAAATAATATACAGATGGGATCTTGACAAAACCTATATTAAAACGGATTTTGAAACGCTGACGGGTTTGTTTAAGACCGCGCTGGAGAAAGCAGAGCAGAAAAAGAGTGTACCGGGTGCGCCTTCTTTGTTGAAAGAACTTCAAAAGAATGAAACCAATGAAATCTATTTCATATCCGGCAGTCCGCTGCAAATGCGCAAGGTACTCGAAAAAAAACTTGTCATCGACGGTATCAGGTGGAGGCAGCTCGTCCTGAAACCGAATCTCCGTAACCTCCTTCTGGGACGGTTCCATGCCCTCAGAGATCAAATAGGATATAAACTGCCGATACTGCTCGAAGATAACCTGAAGAAGGGCAGGGGCTCTCAGGAGATATTGTTCGGCGATGACGCAGAATCGGATGCCTATATCTATTCATTGTATGCCGATACGATTGCCGGGAAGGTAAAAAAGGAAACGATTTACAAGATTATGGAACTTTCCCATGTGCCTGCAAAAAATCAAAAACAGATCTCGGACATACTGGAACACCTTACCCATCATGATGTGGTTAAGAAAATCTTTATCTACCTCGATAAAAAGACACCGACCAAACGGTTTGATCTCTACGGCAGCAGGCTTGTTCCCATATACAATTATTTCCAGGCCGCCCTCGTTCTCTATACAGAGGGTTTGATAACCCAGACATCCCTGACAAGGATAATACTGGACCTTGTTTTTGAAGCTCATTATTCACCTGTTATCTTCAGCAATTCATTCCAGGATCTCCAGAGGAGAGGCGTGATCAACAGTATGCAATCGGCAAAGATAGTAGATTGTATAAAGGAAAATCTTAACGAGAAGATAGTTCCATTGCCGGAAGGTTTTTATGAAAAGCTTTTTACGCACCTCGATGCCTTAAAAGATATTAAAAAAAATATAATAATAGATTCTGTGAAGCAGATAGATTACGTGAAACTGTATCTCCGCGAACACGAAAAACACATAAAACGGAAAAAGTCCATGATCGACAGAATACTGCAATAAACAGCGGTTATACACGACGGATTTCTC
>DAHXOM010000216.1 GCA_027364825.1 bacterium
GTTACAAAGTCACCTTTGGCTGAGCAGTCCTCACAATGCTTACGCCAGAGACGCATCCGGCTATGGCGTAGAAAATGGCAGGGTATTCTAAGGGTGTTAAACATATTGAGTCAAGATGAGTTCTTTTGACAAGAGAAATAAACTTTGTTAAAGTTTTTTTCACTAAACCAGCAGGGAGGCTGTATGAAAAACAAACTTATAACCATTGCTCTTATACTCTGTTTCCTGGTACTCCAGGGATATGCAGCAGCGCAACCTATCTCGAAAAGTAAAGAGAATGCCGCGACACAGCAGCTTATACAAAACCAGACCGGCAAGCAGCTGACGGCCCTTGATTGGTATAACAGGGGCGTTGCACTCAATGATAATTCGGATCAGGAACTCGCCTGCTACAAAAAGGCTGTTGAACTTGATCCAAAGTTTGCACCTGCTTATTACAATATGGGAATTTTATATATGAGAAGAGGTAAAAATACCGAGGCCATAAACAGCTTCAATCAATTCCTGACATTCTCCAATGATGAAGCAAAAAAGCAAGAGGTCCAAAAAGCAATTGTTGAACTGGGCGGCGAACCTGCCAATCAGAGCGGCGTCTCATCAAACCAGGCCGTATCCGCAGATTTGAAACAGCAGGCAATCAGGCTTTACAACGCGGGAATAGCCTTGAATGATAATTCTGACAAAGAAATGCAGTATTATCTGCAGGCAATAGTGCTTGATCCCGGGTTCGCGGCAGCACACATGAACCTCGGCCTGCTGTATTATCACAGGAAGGACTATAACAACGCCCTATCGGAACTTACAAAGTACATAGAATACACCAATGACCCTCCTGCCAGGCGTAAAGAAGTATTGAACCTTATTGAGTGGTTAAAGACTGCAGGAAAGGCGCCCGCTCAAGCAACGACGCCGAACGTACAGCCTCAACAACCAGCCCAGACACAGACACCCCCTGCACCGTCACCGCAACCGGCCCAGGACAATACCGGTACCGGAACGCCGCAGATGCAGGAAGTGCCCCTGCAATGATGCGTTCATGTGAATAATTCAGATGCAATCCAATACATTCTATCCATCGTACAGGGAATTCACCGGGCTTGCAAAACACGCGAACATTATACCCGTATACACCGAAATACTATCGGATATTGAAACGCCTGTTTCCGTACTGCTGAAACTCAAGCACCTGAAATACCCCTTCCTTCTCGAGAGTGTGGAAGGCGGTGAAAAATGGGCACGGTACAGCTTTATCGGCTTCGAGCCATCGGTTGTGTTCAGGGTGAAAAAAAAGGATGTTTTTATAACAGAAAACGGGAAGACGAAGGTACACCATGAGGTCCCGGACCCCCTCGGGCTTTTAAAAACAGAACTGAAACGATACAAACCTGCAATCATAAAAGGCCTGCCGGGGTTTGTCGGCGGTGCTGTAGGTTATTTTGGATATGACATCGTAAAAACCTTTGAGAAGGTCCCGGACCTCAATAAAAAGTCACCGGATTTTTATGATGTATTCCTGCTTTTTACGGATAAACTCGTGATCTTCGATAATCTCAAACACACCATGATCGTCCTGTCAAATGCCTTTATAAAGAACGGTAATACAAAACAGGCGTACGAGACTGCCGTGGCCTCCGTAAAAAAGGTTATATCCATACTCAACAGACCGCTCCGGGCGACAAAGAAACAGAGGACATACAGGATTAAACCATTCGGATCGAATATGACGCAGCATGAATATGAGCGGATGGTTATCAAAGGAAAATCCCACATAAGAGAGGGCGATATTATTCAGGTTGTATTGTCCCAGCGTTTCTTCTCACCGTCAAAAATCGATCTTGTTTCTTTTTACAGGGCACTGAGGCTTATCAACCCATCACCGTATATGTTTTATTTTGATCTCGGAGATAAATATCTTATCGGTTCTTCCCCTGAGGTGCTCGTACGATTCGAGGACAACAGGGTCATCATAAGACCTATTGCGGGCACAAGGAAACGCGGAAAAACGCATGAAGAGGATGAAGCACTGGAGAGGGAACTGCTTGAAGATGAAAAGGAAAAAGCAGAGCACGTTATGTTAGTCGATCTCGCAAGGAACGATATCGGAAGAATTGCGAAAACAGGCAGCGTGCGGGTCGATGAGCTTATGATCGTGGAAAGATATTCGCACGTTATGCACATAGTCTCCGAGGTAAGCGGCGCCGTACTCGATGATAAGGATGCCGTGGATATACTGAAGGCAACATTCCCCGCAGGGACACTTTCGGGTGCTCCCAAGGTCAAGGCAATGGAAATCATAGAACATCTTGAGAAAGACAACAGGGGGCCTTACGGAGGTGCTGTGGGCTATATCAGCTACACCGGGAGTATGGATACGTGTATTGCGATAAGAACAGCCTTCATCGATAATAAGGGCGTTTCCATACAGTCCGGCGCAGGCATCGTATACGACTCCCAGCCTGAAAACGAGTATTTTGAAACACGATCAAAGGCTCAGGCTTTGATGGACGCCCTGAAAAAATCTGGAGATATAAAATAGCCTCTATGAAGATACTGGTGATAGATAACTATGACTCGTTCACGTACAACCTCGTCCAGAATCTCGGCGAGCTCGGTGTTGATGTGCTCGTGTACCGGAACGATGCAATCAAGGTTAACGATATAAAGGCCCTCGGAATTAACGCTCTCGTAATATCGCCGGGTCCATCAACCCCGGCAGATGCCGGCATATCCGTGGACGTCATAAAGCAATACGCCGGTATTTATCCTATTCTCGGTGTATGCCTTGGCCACCAGGCAATAGGTTATGCATTCGGTGCTGATATAGTAAAAGCCCGAAAGATCTATCATGGGAAAACGTCTTCCATACGGCATGACGGTAAAACGATATTTCTGGGGCTTGACAACCCTTTCACAGCCACACGGTATCACTCTCTCGTAATAAACAGGAACACGCTGCCCGGAGGATTTATCATCAGTGCCGAGTCTGAAGAGGACCACGAAATCATGGCAATACGGCATACAAACCTTCTCATAGAAGGTGTTCAGTTCCATCCGGAATCGATACTGACTGTTAACGGTAAAAAGATACTTGCGAATTTTATAAATATGGTTCAATGATATTCCAATGATAAAAGAAGCCATAGAAAAGGTTATACAGAATATTTCCCTGCAGGAGAACGAGATGGAACTCGTCATGAACGAGATCATGTCCGGCGGAACGACGGATGCACAGATAGCCTCATTCATTACGGCCCTGAGGATGAAGGGAGAAACGGTCGATGAGATCACCGGCGCTGCAAAGGTGATGCGGGAAAAGGCCTTAAAAGTAAACCCGAAGTACGATGTCGTGATCGACACCTGCGGCACAGGCGGAGACAGGAAAGGGACATTCAACGTATCGACTGCTACGGCATTTGTTGCGGCAGGAGCAGGCGTGAAGGTTGCAAAACACGGCAATCGTTCGGTTTCATCCAAAAGCGGCAGTGCCGATGTACTCGAGGCACTCGGTATTGATATCAATACCGACAGCACAAAGGCTGAATATCTGCTGAATACAACCGGCATGTGTTTTCTTTTTGCTCCCTTATATAACCGCGCAATGAGGTTCGCCATCGGTCCGAGAAAGGAAATCGGGATTAGAACTATCTTCAATATGCTGGGACCGCTTACCAACCCTGCAGGCACGCGTTACCAGCTGATCGGCGTTTACGACGCTAAAATAACAGAAACAATTGCCTATGTTTTGAAGAAGCTCGGAAGTATATCTGCATGTGTCGTCCATGGAAGCGACGCTACGGATGAGATAACCATAAGCGGCACAACAGACATCTCGGAACTCAGGGACGGAAGGGTTCAGTCTTTTACTTTTGATCCGCAGGAGTATGGATATAAGTTGTCATCTCTGGACACCTTAAAAGGCGGAGACGCACAATACAATGCCTCAATACTCAAAGACGTTCTTGGCGGCGTAAAAGGCCCAATGCGGGACATGACCGAGCTGAACAGTGCCTTTGCATTGTATATCGCAGGTGTTACCGATAACATACAAGAAGCCCTGCGGATTGTTAAAGATGTCATTGATTCAGGCGCGGCAATGAAAAAACTCGATGAGTTCAGGAAAGCCAGCACAGAGGGTGTCAGACCATGAACCATAAGGGTAATTTCCTTGCGGACATAGTTATCAATAAACAGAAAGAAGTACTGTCAAAAAAACAGAGAACGACCATGGACGCTATTACGAAATCAGCGTACTCTGCAAAGCCTGCAATTTCATTCCTTGAGGCTATCTCAAAGAGTGAACCTCCGTGTATCATAGCTGAGATCAAGAGGAGATCCCCCTCGAAGGGCGAACTCATCAGGGAGCCCGATATAAAAAAAATAGCGCAGGGATTTGCCTCAGGCGGCGCGTCTGCAATATCGGTACTTACCGATGAACAATATTTCGGCGGCAGTCTTGAGGACCTCATCACCGTAAAGAAAACGGCAGACGTCCCTGTCTTAAGAAAAGATTTTATTGTAGATGAATTCCAGGTTTATGAATCAAGGGCTATCGGCGCCGACACCGTACTTCTTATCGTAAAAATATTGGATAAGAAGATCATAAACTATATTGATCTTTCAAGGCAGCTCGGTATGGAGCCTCTGGTGGAAATTCACAATGAGGAAGAGTTAAAGTTAGCAATTGATGCCGGCTCCAGGATAATAGGCATCAATTCACGGAACCTCGAAACGTTTAACACCGACACAGATATCGTGGAACGCATAATACAGGACATACCAAAATACATATTAACCATAGCGGAAAGCGGGATAGTATCAACGGACATCATATCCGAGCTTTTGAAGTCGGGTGTGAACGGCTTCCTGATCGGAGAGACCTTTATGCGTGCCGAGTCACCGGAAAAGAAATTAAAAGAGTTCATAGATAAATTCAGAATAAGTTCATTTATCGAAAGGAGATAAAATGCAGACAAAGATACTTTTGGATGAAACAGAAATACCAAGGCGGTGGTATAATGTAATGG
>DAHXOM010000218.1 GCA_027364825.1 bacterium
CCACCTGTTAGCGAAATCCGCAAACTTTTCCCCCCGCCAACAGCTATCCTTATAGCCTTTTGAAGACCACTCTACTTCTCTAGTATCCTTTTCTCCCTTATAAATAAACTCCACATATCCTTTTATTGGAGACGACCAGTATTTCCAGTCCTTTTCTGAACTTAATCTTACATTAAGATCTTTTTCACTTTTGGGGTTCAGATCTCCTTCCCAACTTAAATTACCGTCCAATTTTTTTACCTCAGGAGGCAACGATATTTTTATATTAACATCATTTAAAGGCGCATCCCATGATATTGCAGAAACATCAAAACTAAACCACTGTCCCTTTTTTATTGGCCCTTTATACGTTGTATTACCCACTCCACCACTCATGTCAAAAGGTGGGGTGGGACCAAAAGGGCCTGCGTATATTCCTTTGCAAAGTGCAAAACTAAGCAGCATTGTCAACAAACCAAATATCGACTTCTTTAGCATGGAAATCCTCCTTCATTCCTTAAAAACAGAAACTAACATTTATATCTTGATCCATCGCTATGGTGTCCCAGAATACCTTCCCAGGAGAGCAATGGGGTCTGCCCTTGAAACGTGAAACGATATCATCGCACTCTCTCTGCAAGGTAGAGGAAGCAACCCTTGGCAGGCTGTAGATAAACTCGAATTTCTGTCATTGTGAATACGGGTACACCGCATTGCTGTGGTAGAGCAATCTTGGTTTTTACAAATCATTAATTTTCGGATTGCTTCGTCGTTCCGCACTTGCGGGACTCCTCGCAATGACATTCAGGGGCTTTTTCAAAAGCCTGTTGATATCGGACAATAGATAGTTGGTTTGTTTTAAACCGTTCTTTCAGTTCTGATTCTTTGTCAAAGAAGTACGGAATGGCAGGGGAAAGTAACTCCCTTTTCTCTCCTTTATGTAAGGGGGATGACGCAGGAGTACGGGCATGTTTGGGTAGCTGGTAGTCCATAAAAGTTCTTTATCAAATTGTTGCGAATTTTACTATAAAAATAGAAGTAAAGGGATTGGATTCCGAAACGACTCTGGGATGATAGATGTTAGGCATAGATTCTTCTCCTCCTGAGGTGGATCAGAATGATAAGAGACAAAAAGTACCAAATCCCACCATACCTCCCCTTGCTAAGGGGAGGATTAAGGCCAGATAATAGATGTTAGATATAGATTCTTCGCTACGCTCAGAACGACAAAGAGTTATTAAACAAGTTCTCACCCTACCTGAATCCTACCCATCTTTCGGATGTGTGACCGCGTTCAAGGGAAGGTAAGAAAAGGAAATAGTCTTGCCCCTTCCTACACGGCGTCGTTCCCTATTTCGCCGGTCCGAATCCTGAGCACCTCTTCCAATCCGTACACAAATATTTTACCGTCTCCGATGCTGCCGGTCCTTGCTGTGGATGTTACAATCTTTACGATCTTCTGCACCTGCTCGTCAGCCACTGCAATTTCAAGCTTCAGCTTCGGTATAAAGTCCGTATTATACTCGGCGCCCCGGTAGAATTCCGTGTGGCCTTTTTGCCTCCCGAATCCCTTTACCTCCGAAACGGTCATACCCGCTATGCCTTCTTCCGAAAGCGCGGCCTTCACTTTATCAAGCGTAAAAGGCTTGATAATGGCAACTATCATCTTCATACAATCCTCCTCTGCGTATTCGCACGCATATACTACAGGAAGAAAGCATGTCTTATGCCATCCGTGGATTGAATAAAAAGGGCATTGTTCCCCCTTCAAAAAGAACAAATCTTGTTACAAGTTTGTATGTTTATTCCAATAATGTCCGGCACCTACAATCACGGGCTTTTTTATGTCGTAACCTCTGGACTGTTCTGAAAAACGGGTATATATTATTTTTATGAAATGGATTAAATGGATAGCGATTATCGGTATCATCATTGCCGGTATGTTCTTGATAAAAGATATAGCAAGTCATGAACAGAAGAGCATCCAGGAGACAAATGCGCGTCATGCCGCGACAGCGGAAAAATACACCATCGGTATTGCGAAGGATGCGAAGAAGAATATCGACAAGGATGTTCAGCAGGGCTACAAAGGCCTGCCCATGAGTCCGCAGCAATAACCCCGGCTAACTCCAAAATGCAAGGGTAAACTTTGCTCGTTCAAGGGTGAATATTTTTTACTTGGCGGCAGTAGCTTATTCTTCGCTATTTTACAAATGCATTTATTTGATTGAACACCTTCTTGAGGTATTCACCGGTGTACGATGCCTTGTTATTTACAATCTCCTCGGGTGCACCTTTTGCCACGATGTAGCCGCCTTTGTCTCCGCCTTCGGGCCCGAGATCGATAATATAATCCGCTGATTTTATGACATCGAGATTATGCTCAATGACAATGACGGTATTACCCTCGTCTACAAGCCTGTTCAGCACATTCAACAATTTTTTGACATCTTCAAAATGCAGTCCTGTAGTCGGCTCATCGAGTATGTACACGGTCCTGCCGGTACTCCTCCTGCTCAATTCTTTTGCGAGTTTAACCCTTTGTGCTTCCCCGCCGGAAAGCGTCGTGGCCGACTGCCCGAGTTTAAGATAGTCAAGCCCGACATCGTACAACGTCTGGAGTTTCTCTTTTATTGCCGGTATGTTGGCAAAAAATCCCAGTGCCTCTTCGACCGACATATCGAGCACATCCGATATGTTTTTCCCTTTATAATAAACCTCCAGCGTTTCCCTGTTGTAGCGTTTGCCCTTGCACCCGTCACACTGTACATAGATGTCCGGCAAAAAATGCATCTCGATCTGCAGCATGCCCTGCCCTTCACAGGTTTCGCACCTTCCTCCCCGTACATTAAAGCTGAACCTTCCCTTTGCATACCCCCGCGCCCTGGCCTCCTGCGTCTGGGCAAACACGTCCCGTATAGGGTCGAAAACACCGGTATAGGTCACTGCATTGGAACGGGGTGTCCTGCCTATGGGGGACTGATCTATCTGTATTACTTTATCGACGAGCTCTATACCTTCAATACTCTTGTAATGTACGATTGTACCGGTAGGGCCGTTCAGCTTCTGATATATAACATTGTACAGCGTATCTATGACGAGGCTGCTCTTGCCTGACCCTGAAACCCCTGTTACACAGATAAAGAGCCCGACAGGAAATTGTGCATCGATATGTTTCAGGTTGTTGGCATAGGCGCCGTTGATCGTTACCGATCCACGGACAGCTTTCCTCCGCTTTTGCGGGACAGGTATAGAAAGCCTGTTTGAAAGATATTTCCCGGTCAGAGACTCGCTGTCCTTCATGATCTCCTCCGGCGTACCTTTTGCAATGACTCTGCCCCCTTTATGACCCGCGGCAGGTCCCATGTCCACGATGTAGTCCGATGCCATAATTGTTTCCTGGTCATGCTCTACAACGATTACTGTATTGCCCAGGTCGCGCAATTTCAGGAGCGTTTTGATAAGTTTGTCGTTATCCCTCTGATGTAACCCTATCGTGGGTTCATCCAGTATGTACAGCACACCGACAAGCCCGGAGCCGATCTGGGTAGCAAGCCTTATCCTCTGATATTCTCCTCCGGAAAGTGTGCCTGCCATCCTGTCGAGACTGATATAATCAAGCCCGACGTCATGCAGAAATCCTATACGGTTCTGGATCTCCCTGAGCAGCCGTTCTGCAATGAGCTTCTGCTTTTCGGTCAGGTGCAAAGATTGTATGAAGCCGTATGCCTGTTCAATGGTCATACGAGTGAATTCATAGATGTTCTTGCCGCCAAGGGTAACGGACAGACTTTCCTTTTTTAACCGTGCACCGTTACACACGGGACAGACCTTATAGTTCAGGTATTTCTGGATCTCGGAGAGTATAAAGGGATCGTCCTCTTCATGATACTTCCTTTTCAGGTGATAGATTACACCCTCGAAAGAATGATCATGCTTATTGATCTGCTTTGCATAGGCCTGGCTCTCTTCCGCGGTTGTCCCGTAGAGTATGACGTGCTTCTGCCATTCCGGGAGCTTTTGAAACGGCGTATCAAGGTTGATATCAAAATTGCTTTCCAGCGATTCGAGCATTTCATGGAAGTAAAAACTGTTTCTCTTGCGCCAGGGAGCTACGGCACCCTGATGTATGGAAAGTGTCTGGTCCGGGACCACAAGCTCTTGTGCAAAATCCGCAAGATATCCAATGCCGTCACAGTGCTCGCATGCACCGTAAGGGCTGTTGAAAGAAAAGATCCTTGGTGCCAGCTCGGGCAGGTTCGTACCGCATTCCGTACACGCGAACTTCTGGCTCATGGTAAATGATCTGCCTTCGTCGGCAAGCTCGACTTCAACAACGCCGTCTGCAAGCGAGCTTGCATTTTCAAGAGAATCCGCAATCCTGGAGCGCATCTGCCCGTCGACGGCTATCCTGTCCACGATAATGGATATTCTGTGGTTTTTGTTTTTATCAAGCTTAATCTCGTCCTGCAGATCGAGGTTCTTCCCGTCAACCTTTGCCCTGGTGTACCCCTTTTTCCGCCACTGCAAAAATTCTTTTTTAAACTCGCCTTTAACACCCCGTACGACAGGCGACATAATCATAATGCGGGTATCCTTGCCGAGAGATACTATCTGATCCACCATCTGATCGACACTCTGGGACAGAAGCTCCTTCCCGCACACCGGACAATGCGGCATACCTATCCTTGCATAGAGGACCCTCAGGTAATCGTAGATCTCCGTGATAGTACCTACGGTGGAGCGGGGGTTGTGGCTCAGGGACCGCTGTTCTATCGAGATAGCGGGAGACAATCCTTCAATGGAATCAACATCCGGTTTGCTCATCTGACCGAGGAATTGCCGCGCATAGGCGGATAAGGATTCCACGTACCTGCGCTGGCCTTCCGCGTAAATGGTATCAAAAGCAAGAGTGCTCTTCCCGGAACCGGAAAGTCCGGTTATGACTACAAACCTGTCACGCGGTATATCGATATCGATGTTTTTAAGGTTGTGCTCTCTCGCACCCCTGACGGTAATATGATCCATTATTTATTTCTCACGTGCATCCCCTTCCTTCTTATCTTGGGACGGTGTCACAATGTCATTCTGAGGCTTTAGCCGAAAAATCTGGTTTTCTAATGCATTAAAAAGATTAGATTCTTCGCTTCGCTCAGAATGACAATATAAGATTTTCGGTAATTGTAACACAGTCAGCTTAAGGGGAAAAACAGTTATCTGACTATTGTTCCGGACTGCCTTTTTTGTTTTATCGAGGACATCTTGCCCGCCAGTAAAATGGCTGCGACCATACTTTCGGCATTTGCAATACCCTTGCCCGCGATATCATAGGCGGTACCGTGATCCACGGATGTCCTCACAATAGGAAGACCGAGGGTCACATTGACCGAGTCGTCGAAATTTATCATTTTTATCGGTATCAATGCCTGATCGTGATAGATGCCCACAACCACATCATATTTGCCCTTATACGCAAAATGGAACGCGGTATCGGCGGAAAGAGGCCCGTACACCTGAATGCCCATGCTCTCGGCTTTCTTGATCCCGGGTATGATGAGTTCCTTTTCTTCTACACCGAACAGGCCTTCTTCCCCTGCATGAGGGTTTAAGGCCACGATTGCAATCTTTGGATTTTTTATGCCGAAGTAGTCCACCAGTGCCTCATAGGTCAGTTTAACGGTCTTAAATATCATACCAGGTGTTATGGTATTGGGTATTTCCCGTATCGGAAGGTGGGTCGTAACAAGGGAAACTTTGAGTTTTTTACCGACCAGCATCATACAGTAATCCTCGGTTCGGGTCAGCTCTGCGAGCATTTCTGTATGCCCTGGATAGTTGAATCCCGCATTGTTGATAGCTGCCTTGTTGATAGGTGCGGTTACCATGGCATTGATGGTACCGAGCATCGCGAGGCGCACAGCCTCCCGTATATACGTCACCATCATCTTCCCTGCAATCTTATCGGGCCTGCCGATCTTCAGCCGTACAGGGTCCAGGTTGGACAATTTAACGATATTTATTACCTTGATATTCGGTTTCAGCGATTTTATATCATCAACTGATATGGTGTTTACGTCCAATTTTGCGTTTAAATCCGAGACGGTCTTTTTAATAACATTGGGGTCCCCGAGCACAACCGGGATGCATTCTTTTGCTATTCTCGATTCCTTGTATGCCTTTACGATAACCTCAGGACCTATGCCTGTGGGATCACCCATTGTTATGCCTATTCTTGGTAGTTCCATTCATGCCTCCAGCTATAAAAGTTCATTATAGATTGTAATGATAGTTTTTTGTCTTTTTGTCAATAGCCAATTTTTCAGAGCAGAGTCGAGTTTGGCCGTAAAGATGTCATTGCGTATTTTCTCTTTTATGTCCTTCAACGGCAGAAGCTCTGACGATTTAAAGCCGTTGATAAGGATTATTTCGTAACCGACCGGCGTCCTTATAGGTCCTATAATATTCCCCGGTTTAGCTTTAAATATCGCAGAATTCAGAACCGGATAAAGGCTTCCTTCTTCCACAGGACCGAGGTATCCCCCTGATTTTTTAGTGTATTTGTCATCGGAGTACTGCATAGCCGCATCTGAGAATGCCTCTCCATTTTTAATTTTCGCTATGACCTTTCCGGCGGTTTCAAACAATTTCTTCTGCTGTCCGACTGAAGTATCAGGCGGGACTTCAATCAGGATATGACTTATATCTGCCTGTTTTACCTTTGAAAACTCTTTCTGATGTGCAAGGTAATACCTCTGTATGTCATCGTCCGTGATGGTGATCTCGTTCCTGAACTTGTAACTGACCAGCTTTGTTCTTGCTATCTCACCCTTGATTTCATTCTTATACGCGTTAAAATCTATACCTTTGCTCTTCAGTTCGGACTTGAGGGAGTCTATGGATACCCCGTTTGCTTCGGACATCTGCTCTATGGCATTATCGACATCGCCCTCGTTTATGGATGCCCCCATGGTCTTGAGTTCATCGTAGATGATGTTATCGTCGATAATGGTATCCAGTGCCTTCTTCTTCAAATCTTTGGAATCAGGATACTTCTGTTTCAGGATCTCAACCCGCTGGTTTACCTGATAGAGGGTTACCGGGGCACCATTCACCGTTGCAACAATACCGTCTACCGGCGTTTTGCCGGCACCCACGATCAAGGGGATACCGAACAGCAATACTCCTACGCTTAGATATTTCATCATATAATATACCTACAACAATCCAGCCCTTTTTAAAAGGGCATAATTTATACTGACATTTCCCTGCTCTCTCAATACCTTCAGCCATTGTACAAACCCGTCGTTTATTTTATCATTCCGCAATGTCGTGACGATATCGTTTTTAGCCTCATTCAGGGACTGATTATGTGCCGGTATTTTCTTTTCCACAAGGAATATCTGATAACCGAACTGCGTTTTTATGATACCGCTGATTTTTCCGACCGGCAGGGTAAACAATATTCCTGCAAGTTCTTTCGGCAGATCACCGGCCGACAGTGCCCCCATATCCCCGCCGTTCGCCGCACCGGGCGCAATAGAATAGCTCTGCGCAGTTTTTGAGAAGCTCTGTCCGCTTTGGAGTGCATTCAATGCCTGCTGTGCAACATCCCCGGATGGAAGTTCTATCTGTCTGGCCTGTATCATTTCAGGGACCGAAAACGTGTCCTTGTGCTTCTTGTAATAGCTTTCTATCTCCGGCTTCGACACGGTGACATTGGAAAAATGGTGTGTGTGCAGTTTTTTTATTGTCAGCTGTTCTTTTAATTCCTTCAGCCAGAGTTTTTTGTCTATCAGCTTTTCTATGAATATCTTGTTGAACTGTTCATCCGTGTAGCCCTGGCGAAGCTGGCTGTATTCATCGTTCACCTCATCCGTAGTTACCGTTATACCATCTTTCTTTGCTTCGTCCAGAAGCAGAAGGGTGTTGATAAGGTTGTCCAGGTTGGACAGAACCATGTCTTTTGACATTTGCCCCGGCTTTATACCGTTCTCCGATGCAAAATTAGTCAGTCTCTGCTTGAACTCATCAAGGGTAACCTTGTTTTCCCCGACGGTCACAACAGTCCCGCTGCCCATTGCAACTGACAGGTTGTTCGTACAGCCCAGCATACCCAGCAGTACCACACCTATAAAAATAGTTTTTTTTCTCATGTTCCCGATGTTAAGGTCTCCATTGTTTTCAACACACCGTCAATCCCCTTCATGGAAAGGGGCTCAAATGTTATTTGCATACCCTTCTGATCTTTTATTTTTATAACCTTCTCGTTTATTAATCTAAGAATATCCTCTGGTTTGACCGGTGTACTATGAAGAAAGGTTATTCTAAAATAATTGCCTATCCTGTCCAGCTTAGCAGCCCTGACCTGTTTCATCAACACCTTTATTTTAATTATTTTTATAAGTATTTCAAGCTCTAACGGCATGTTCCCGAACCTGTCGCGAAGTTCTGATACAATATCCGGGAGGTTTTTCTGATCCGCATTTGCGAGTTTCCGGTAAAACAGCAGTCTTAACTCGGGATCGTCTATATAACTATCCGGAATATAAGCAGGTACGGGGAAATTCAGATGGGGTTCTACCGACTCTTCGTACGCCTCTCCCTTAATGCTGAGCATGGCGTCTTTTACCAGTTCCGAATACAATTCAAGCCCTATGGCATCTATATGTCCTGATTGTGCCTTGCCGACGATGTTGCCCGCACCCCGCATCTCCATATCATGGATCGCAAGCTTGAAACCGGAACTCAGCTCCGACGAGGAGGCTATCATCTTGAGTCTCGCGATGGACTGCGGCGATGCGGGTCTGTTAAAGGGGAGCAGGAAATAAACATATCCTACCTGATCCGATCTCCCTACCCTGCCCTTGAGCTGGTATAACTCTGAAGTACCGAATGCGTCTGCATCGTTTATGATGATCGTATTTGCCGAGGGTATATCGAGCCCGGATTCCACGATCGCTGTGCTGACAAGGACGTTTATCTCTTTTTTCAGGAATTTGGACATTATGTCCTCAAGCTGGTGCGACGGCATTTGACCGTGTGCAACGGCAACCGATGCAGAAGGTACCAGCCGTATGATCCTGTCCGCAAACTCCTCGAGGCCTTTGATCTTCCTGCTTACAACGAATACCTGCCCGTGCCGCTCTAATTCTTTCGATATGAGGTCGCGTATGCCCGGTTCGTTATATTTCATGATATAACACTGCGTTGCTTTCCTGTCCTGGGGCGGGGTGGTAATGATACTGATATCTTTTATGCCGGTGAGCGCCATCTTCAGGGTCCTCGGTATCGGTGTTGCGGTAATGACCAGGATATCCGCGGATGGGTTGAACCTTTTCAATGTTTCCTTGTGATCCACTCCGAACTTGTGCTCTTCATCGATAATGATGAGGCCGAGCGATTTGAACCGTATACCCTCTTTGAGGATAGAGTGCGTACCTATCAGGATATCGATTGTAGAGTCCGCTGCTTCTTTTATGATTTTATTCCTCTCCGCTTTTGTCCTGAAGCGGTTCAGTACCTCTACCTTGACAGGGTACTTCTTGAACCTCCCGGCAAATGTCCTGTAATGCTGTTCGGAAAGGATCGTGGTCGGTGCAAGCAGGGCCACCTGTTTGTTGTCCATGACAGCCTTGAACGCGGCCCTCATGGCAATCTCCGTCTTACCGTAGCCCGAATCACCGCATATGAGCCTGTCCATGGGTCTGTCGCTCATCATATCTTGCAGGACATCCTCTATTGCTTTCCTCTGATCGGATGTCTCTTCATACGGAAAATCTTCCTCAAACGACTGGAACAGCGTATCCGGCGGCGAAAATCCGAACCCTCCCCTCAATTCCCGGATTGCCTGGGTATTGATAAACTCCTGTGCTATTTCATACAATTTTTCCTTGACCCGTTTGATCCTTGAACTGAACGTGCTGCCTCCCAGTTTATCGAGCAGAGGCACGGCATCCGAAGAGGGTATGTACTGGCTGAGCATGTTCGCCCTTTCAACAGGCATGTAGAGCTTGGCATTCTCCCGGTATTCGACCTCGATGAATTCGCTCCTCAGCGACTCGACGTCCATGACTTTCGTACCGATGAGCCTTCCGATGCCGTACTCCCGGTGCACGATGTAGGTGCCGAATTTCAGCTCATCGAGATTGATCGGCTCCCCCTGATACATTTGCTTCTTCCTTCTGCCTTTTTTTACACTGAAGAGATCGCTCTCCGTTATAAACGGTATGCCGTCGTAGACGAACCCTTTTTCCAGGAAGCCACTCACCATGGTAAGCCCGTTTTTAACCCGTACCATGAACTCCGGATACGCCGCATCCATGATGGTCATTTCAACCTCTGAATCCGAAAGGAGTTTCAGTATATGCTCGATTCTGTCCTTATTTTTCATGATAACAACAGCCAGGGGGTATTGGGTCAATGTGTGTTTCAAATATTCGAAGGCCGACTGCAGATTACCTGCGTTGCCGCTGCTCAACGAATCAATGTGCTGCACCGGAACAGCCCGTTCTATACTGATACTGCCGGGCTTATCCTGGCCGGCACTATCGATTTCGATCGTCCTGTACGCTGAAAGCCTCTGTTGAACATCTTCCGGTGACATGAACATGGATTCAACACCGTTTACAGCCCTGCCCTCTCCAATGGCCTGCCGGTGGTGCTTGAATGTATCTTCTGTATACTTATCGATCACAGCGCCGACCTCCAGGGGGTTTATGAGCACAATGTCCGTGTTCAAGTTCAGGTAATCGAACAGTGTTCCCTTTTGTTCAAATTGGAGTTCTTCCGGTGAGGTAACTTTCAGCCCGCCTTCCCGGACCAGGAATTCGGTGACAGGCGGTATGAATACACTGTCTATTTTTTTGAAGGACCTTTGATCGAGGACCATATAATACCGTATGGACTCCACAGTATCGGAGAGCATTTCTATTCTTACCGGGTACTCCATGTTGGGAGGATAAATGTCAACGATGCCGCCCCTGATGCTGAATTCACCGATCGATGTCGAGATGCTCTGCCGTGTATACCCAAGCCTGACAAGCCTGTTTGACAGGTCTGTAATATCCAGTTTGTCCCCGGCACTGATATCGAGTTTCAGCGCCCCCAGGAGTGAGGGTGCGGGAAGCAGGGGCAGGACAGCTTTTGCTGATGCGATGATAATATCGTCGGCCTTGTCGTAGAGATGCTCGCTGATCGCGGTTATCCGGTCAGCCTGGATATCTATGACAGGGAAAATGCCGTTATAAGGGATTATGCCCCATGACGGGAACAGCCGCGGCAGTATCTGTCCGTTTGATAGCCAGGTAAGCTCCTCTGCCAGTCGTTCCGAATATTCGCCGGAAGGGGTTATGATAAACATCGGCTTGTTCGACAGCTTCACGTAGTCGTATAGCACAACAGACCGGAACGATGTATCGTACATCCTGAGCGTGCATGTCTCGCCTTTGAGCAGTTCTTCTATTTCCTTATCGATTTTAAATACCGTGTCTGCATTCATGATCAAGCAAATATAGTATAATGTATTGAGCTGATTTTCAACTATGAACTCATTTTCCCCCGATCCGGGAATTGATTTATACGGGGTAGATATTTGCAGAGGCCTGGTTACGGTTCTGTGTCCTGCCTGATCTGCAATGCCTTCGGCAGCCATTTGCTGAAGGAATCCATGTATACGTAGAAAACAGGCGTGATGTACAGGGTGAGAAACTGAGAGAATATGAGTCCCCCGACTACGGCAAGTCCCAGCGGCTGACGCGAGCCCGCACCTGCACCAAGCCCGATCGCTATCGGTAAGGTACCGATGATTGCCGCAACGGTCGTCATCATAATGGGTCTGAACCTTATGACACACGCCTCATAAATGGAGTCCGTTGAGTTTTTTCCTTCTTTCCGCTCTGTTTCAACCGCGAAATCGATCATCATGATACCGTTCTTTTTTACAAGTCCTACGAGCATGATTATGCCGACGAATGAGTAGATATTTAAATCCACATGGAAGATCAACAGCGTCAACAATGCCCCGAACCCTGCAAAAGGAAGGGCGGAAAGTATCGTTATGGGATGTATAAAACTTTCATACAATATACCGAGCACCATGTAGATGATGAGGATCGTCATGATCAGCAGCATACCCAATCCTTTCATAGACGATTCAAATGCCTGTGCAGTGCCCTGGAAGCTTGTAATAATATTTTCGGGGATAGTCTTATGTGCAAGCCCGTCAATCTCAGAAACAGCATTACCGAGCGATACACCGGGCATTACATTAAACGATATGGTTACGGACGGCAGCTGGCCTGTGTGGTTGACCTGAAGAGGTCCCACTGTTTTTTCCATGCTGACAACGCTGTCAAGCGGAACAAGTTTGCCGGATGAGGATCTGATGTACAACAGTGACAATACGGACGGGTCTTCCTGGTATTGGGGCTCAAGTTCCAGGATAACCTTGTATTCATTGTCAGGGGCATAAATTGTCGATACCTGCGTTGAGCTGTACGCATAGGAAAGCGCATCTTCTATCTGGTATGCAGATACACCGAGCTGGGATGCCTTGTTACTTTCAATGGTAAGGTTGACCTGCGGGTTTGAAATCTCGAGATCGGACGTAACATCCATAAGCCCCGGCAATGTCTTCATCCTCGCTTCCATGAGCTGTGCATTTTTATACAGTTCATCGGTATTCGTGCCCTGAAGCGTATACTGGTAAAGGCTTTTTGTAAACCTGCCGCTTAACTGAATGGGTGGAGGGTTCTGAAGAAATACACGAATACCCGGGATCTGGACAAGCTTGGGATATAATTGCTGTATAATCTGCTCCGGAGACGCCTTCCTTTCCGATTTTGGCTTTAATCGCATAAATACCACGCCGGAGTTACTGCTGGTAATACCCGCCCGTGCACCGCAGCTTGTCATAAAAGCATCCACATTGGGATTTTGTCTTATGACGTTTGCGACTTCAAGCTGGTGCTTGACCATGGATTTGAATGAAATGCCCTGTGCTGCCTCGGTTATGCCAAAGATCTCTCCAAGGTCTTCACTGGGCATAAACCCCTTGGGCACCTCTACAAAGAGCAGTCCGGTCAGTATCAGGATGATAAGTGAAAACACCATGGTAGCCCTTTTATGCGTGAGGACCCACCGGAGACTCCTTTTATACGCATTTAACATCGAATCAAAGCCGCGCTCCGACAGTTTATAGAGATTGCTGTGCTCTTTGGGTTCTATGGATTTAATAAATCTGCTGGTAAGCATGGGAGTAAGTGTAAGAGAAACAAAACCTGAAACGAGTATTGAAACACCTATGGTAACTGCAAATTCATGGAAGAGTTTACCGATAATACCGCCCATGAAGAGTATAGGGATAAATACCGCTGCAAGCGATAAGGTCATTGAAAGAATGGTAAAGCTTATTTCCTTTGAACCGTTCAGAGCTGCCTCGAACGGCCCTTCACCCATCTCCACGTGCCGTACAATATTTTCAAGCATAACAATAGCATCGTCAATGACAAAACCAATGGCCAGCACCAGTGCCATCATGGAAAGATTGTCTATGGTATACCCCAGCAGGTACATGACCGCGAAGGTGCCGAATATCGATAAGGGCAGAGAAAGGCTTGGAATGATAGTGGCTGAAAAATTTCTCAAAAAAACAAAGATAACAAGTACAACCAGGACAAGTGCGATAAGGAGAGTTGTCTTCACATCGTTTATCGATTGTTTTATAGAAGTAGAACGATCAAACAACAACTGCATTGAAACCGATGCAGGCAGGTCCCTTCTGAATTCGGGAAGCAGTTTTTTAACGGCATCAGCAACACCTACAATGTTGCTCCCGGGCTGTCTTTCAACGGCAAGGACTATGGCACGTTGAAATGTGTTCTCTTTTGTATTTACATACCAGGCAGCGGTTTTGTCGTTTTCCACACTGTCGATTGCCCTGCCAACGTCCTTGACCCTAACAGGACTGCCGTTGTTGTAGGCAACGACCAACGGCATAAATGCGCTTGCATCGGTGAGCTGTCCGTTTGCCTGTATCGTGTAAGCCGAGTGCTCGCCGTCAAGCACGCCTGTGGGAAGCTCGACATTGGACGTTTGTATTGCACTTGCAACCTGATCGATGCCCAGGCCAAGCCCGGAAAGTATTTTTGGATTCACCTGTACCCTGACGGCATATTTTTGCGAGCCGTAGACCAGCACCTGTGAAACACCATTGATCATGGATAGGCGCTCTGCCATCATTGTTTCTCCATAGTAATCGAGCGTATAGAGCGGCAGGGTCTTTGAGGTAAGAGAGATATACACGATCGGCATATCAGCCGGGTTTACCTTTTGATAGGTAGGCGGGCTCGGCATACCCTGCGGCAGCTGCGGGGACGCTGCAGTTATCGCCGCCTGAACGTCCTGTGCGGCTGCATCGATGTTCTTGCTCAAATCGAACATAAGCGTTATCTGTGTTGCACCGAGCATACTGGAAGAATACATGGAGTTAAGCCCGGATATGGTTGTAAACTGGCGCTCCAGCGGTGTTGCAACGGCAGATGCCATGGTTTCAGGGCTTGCACCGGGAAGGGTTGCCATAACCTGTATGACCGGGAAATCGACATTGGGCAGGTCGCTTACCGACAATAGTTTATAACCTATGATACCGAACAGGAGTATTGCCAGCATGACCAGTGTGGTCATGACAGGTCTGCGGATAAACAATTCCGATATATTCATTGATTCGTATTCCCTGTGACTAATTTATTTTTAAGCTCAACCTTGGAGCCGTCGACCAACTCAAGCTGTCCGTCCGTTACAACTATCTCTCCCGGTGAAACGCCCTTTTCAATAAGGCTCTCATGATCATAACTGTAATGTGAAACAACCGGTCTTGTTTCGGCAATATTATTCCGCCCGACAACAAAAACGTATTGTCCCTCCTGTGATACCTGTATTGCCCTTGAGGGAACAACGACTGCATCCGGCATGTCTGTCAGTGTCAAGGTAACATTGACGTACTGTCCCGGCCATAGCATATCGTCATTGTTTTGATACTGCGCCTTGAGCATTATGGTACCGGTTGAGGTATCGATTGCGTTATTGATAAAGGTAAGATCCCCGTATTCAACCTTACCGGTATTCCCGCTGCCCTTAAAAGATGCCCCGACATTTAATGTGCCTTTGTGCTTATACATCCTTATGTCATTGAGGTACTGTTCAGGCACGGAAAACTGCACATAAATGGGACGGGTTTGCTGTATATTGACCAGCGTTGTACTGTTGGGCTGGTTGATACTCACGATGTTGCCGGGTTTTACGAGGAGGCTGCCTGTCCTGCCGGATACCGGGGCATCGATATAACAATAGCTCAACTGGAGTTTTGCATTGTCAACCTGTGCCTTATCCGCCTGGACCGTAGCACTCAGCGCCTGAGCCTGGGTTTTTATCTGGTCGTACTGATCCTTTGTTACATAGTCTTTGGCCACAAGTTTCGTGTACCTTTTCAGGTTCTGTGTGTCGTAGTTTAACTGCGCCTCGTCCCTCATAAGGTTTGCCTGTGCCTGCTCAAGGGCGATGGTAAACGGTCTTGGATCGATAAGCAGCATGAGCTGTCCTTTTTTTACATACTGTCCCTCTTTAAAGTACGCATTCAAAAGCTCTCCTCCTACGCGTGCATTGACATCGACTGATGAAATTGCCTGTACGTTGCCTATGGTATGAATCTGTATAGGCATTGCTTTTTTTGTTACATAAGCAGCAGTAACAGGTATACCCTGCTGAAAGCCGTTTATTTTTTTTCCTTTTGAACATGCAGATAAAGACGCATAGAAAAGCAGCGCCGCTATGATAGCAATGATTCTTTTATTTTTATTTATCATCGTATGTGTACCTTTCTCCTTTAATCATGATTTGCATCCGTCTTTCCGTTTAAAAAATCAGGCGTTAATACACCGGTATCGTGTGCAAGCTGGGCCATCGTTAAAAACCATGTTGTCCTTGCCTGGATCTCCTGTGCCCTTGCCAGGGCAAGGGTGCTTTGTGCGTTCAGAAGACTGATAATGTTCCCGAGCCCCTGTTTGTACATGCCCAGGGCAACGTCCGCCGATTGTCGGGCACTGGCAAGAAAATCTTCGCTTGTCTCGAGTGATTGCTGTGCGGTTTTAAATGAATAATAGCTGTTCCACACCTGCAAGATTACCTGCTGCTGTGTGCCTTTCAACTGCTGTTGTGCGGCCTTTGCCTGTTCCTTTGCTGCAAACACATTGTATGCGGTCGAAAAGCCGTTGAATAAGGGGAACTCAAGCAGCACTGCACCTGAATATTGATCGAAATATGGATTGCCCGGAGGGCTGTAAAGATAGGTGCGGCTTGCCGTACCGTTTAATGAAAGACTCGGCAAACCGGAGGAAAGTACGGAATGGACGCGTGATTTTGCCCCGATAACTTGTGCCCTTGCGGCGGCAAGATCCGGCCTGTGTTCTTCTGCTTTTTTTATGAGGTCGTCGATATTGTCATAGATTTCTTTATCAGGGACATGCTCCGGAAGTTTACCGACGGCAATATGGATATTTGCCGGAAATCCCATGGATGTCGCAAGCGCACCATACATTATCTGAATCTGGCCGTTTACGTTCTCCAGGGCAAGCTTTGCCTGCGAATAAGCTGCCTTTGCCTGCAGTACGTCTGCAATCGTTGCAAGCCCTGCATCGTGTCTTATCTGTGCTGCTTCCAGATTTGCATTTGCATTTTCGAGGTTCTTCTGCTCCGCTTCCAGCATGGCTTTTTCACCAAGATACTGGTAATAAGCCTGCTCAACCTGGAGTATCACATTCTGAATGGTATAATTCTGGCTCAGGTCTGCAGTAAGGAGGGCATAATGCGCTTCTTTTACCTGAGCATAGCGTCCTCCGAAATTAAACAAAAGGTAGTTGATACTTGCGGAAAAACCGTATGTTGTAAGTAAAAATGAGAGCTGGGAGCCGATGAGGCTCTGTTTGTATCGGTTCAAATCCGCACTTGCTGTTACCGTTGGAAAATATAATGCCCTGCTTGCGCCGAGCATTCCGGCTGCTGCACGTGCCTGCAGCCATGCATACCTTGTCTGGGTGCTGTTTTGCAGGGCTATGTTTATGATATCCTCAAGGCTCAGATTGTTAAAATTCTTAAATTGCTCAAGGACAGACGATGCTGTCGTTGTTTCGGATGCCTGAGGTTTCATGATTGACTCAGGTGCTGTGTAGGGAACATCCGGAGCTGAAGATGTATTTGAACGTATGCCGGGCATTGCAGCACACCCTGCAAATAAAATTAAAACAGTCGACAGCATAAGCGTCATAGAGAGGTTTAGCCGAAGATTTTGAAAGAAATTCTTTTGGTTTATATGGCGTATATGCATTATAAAACTTTATCTCCTTAATTTAATATAAACGATGCAAATATACTTTTGTTCCGTGATTATGGAAAATATGTATTATAAGTATGAAATCAACCCCGTTAGAAGCCAAAACGGGGTCAACCCCTTGTTCGTTATTCCTGCGAAAGCAGGAATCCAGAAGTTGTACCAATTCGTATCCTGAAACATTTTGTACGTGAACAATCCGGATTACCCGCTCTCAATGCAACAAGAGCGGCGTAGTGCTCTACGCCGCTCTTGTTTTATCGTTTTAAAGGATTAAATCTATTTCGCTATTTTAAGCACTACCCTTCTGTTTTTCGCTTCGGTAGCTTTATTATGCCCGAATTGTTTTGTCTTACCCATTGGTTTCATAATAAGATGATTCGCAGGTACACCGTACCGTTCCAGCGCCATTTTAACCCAGAGAGAGCGGTAATAAGATAATTCCTGGTTATAGGATTCAGGACCGTATGCATCACTATACCCCTGTATGATCAATTTCAGCTGTTGATGCTCAATCATATAATCGGCAACATGTTTTAAACCCTCTTCAGCATCTTTCGATAAAACCGCCTCGTTGTTCTTAAAGATAAGCGGCACAGGAGCAACGATAATACCGTGTGTAATTTTTATCCGCCGTAGTGCAGGGGTAACAGGAGCAGCGGGGGTTATCATGGCAATCTTCTCTTCTGCTTTATGCTTTTTCTCAACAGGTGCCGGAACAACAGGTGTCGGAGCAACCGTCGTGGCTGCTACCTCCGGCTGTTCAGGAGCATTCGTTAATGGTGCGTTGGATACAGAAGGAGCCTCGGGTGCGGATGCCGGTGGCGTAACATTCATGACATTGGCTTGCGTGTTTTCCGGAGCTGTCGTCGGGCCTTCTTCCATGCCCTCCGGCGCCAATGCCTCGGACGCTGCCGAAGGGCTTGTTCCGATACCTGCAAGAGGGGCTGCCTCCAGCGAAGTCGTAGGACTTTCTTCCATGCCCATCGGTGCCAATGCCCCGGCTGCTGCTGAAGGGCTTGTTCCGATACCTGCAAGAGGTGCTGCCTCCAGCGAAGTTGTAGGACTTTCTT
>DAHXOM010000220.1 GCA_027364825.1 bacterium
AATTATATGCATGTCAAATATGGTGTCAGTAGCAATAAGAAATAATATTTGTAGCCGTAGCTCTGCTGATCTTATTCACCAATCTGGAAGGACCGCATGGATATCGAGGCATGCTGGAAACCCTCGTAGATAAAGGTGAGGGGTTCATGCTTTTGCCGCAGGGCTATTGCGTATATCATGGGGAGGTAGTGGTCAAGGGTCGGCACGGCAAGGGCATTGGCTTTGCCCATAGTATCATACTCTATAAGCCCATGGTCATTGCCGGAAAGCAGGTTTGCCTTTGCCTTTTCGTCAAACTCTTTTGCCCAGCCAACCACAGGCGCATCTATGTTTGCAAAATCGATCATGCCGAGATTGTGGACTATATTTCCGCTCCCGATGATCAAAACACCTTTTTTCCTGAGTTCGAAAAGCTCTTTTGCGAGCTCGTAGTGATACCGGACAGGCTTGGGGTGCCAGTCGTTAAAGTTATAGTCAAGGCTCATCTCGAAAACCGGAATCGACGCTTCCGGGTACAGGTGCCTGAGTATTGTCCATGAACCATGATCCAGCCCCCATTTCGTACTGCACCTGACATCTGCGCGTTTGACAATCTTTGTTATTGACCTGGCTGCCGCCGGTGCTCCGGGTGCCGGGTAGGTAACAGCGTAGAGTTCCTCTGGAAACCCGTAAAAATCATGAATCGTGTCGGGCTTTTCCTTACAGCCCGTAAATGTCCCATCCGTAAGCCAGTGTGCGGATATCACCAATATTGCCCCGGGTTTCGGCAGATGCATCCCAAGGGCCTTCAGGCTTTCGGTAAAGTCGTTCTTCAGAATGGCATTCATGGGGTTTCCATGGCCTATGAACAAAACCGGCATCAAGGCCTGTGTGTCGGTTGCCTTTTTCACTCCCCGGTTGCCCAATTTACCACCTTCAATTTAGGTACACGTTTAAATTCTCTGATATTGCTTGTCACAAGGGTTACGCCAAGACTCAGGGCATGCGAAGCTATCAGCATGTCCATGGAACCGATGGGCTTACCCTCTTTCTCAAGCTCTGTACGAATGTTTCCATAGGCTTCTGCGGCCCTCTCGTCAAAATCTACAATCTCAAGGGGTATGAGGAATTCACTGAGTGCCTGCCGGTTTTTCTGAATGTACTGACTTTTTGCTACACCATACTGGAGTTCAGAGAGCGTAATTGCAGAAATGCCGATCTCTCCGGGAGAATGCTTTTCTAAGTGCTCCAATACTTCGGGAAACTTTTGTTTTATGATATAAATACAGGTGTCGGTATCAAGCATGAATTTCATTAAAATGATTCTCTTTTTTGTATCTTGTGCTGCTTCCTTCCGGTCATAAAATCATCCGAAAATTTCCCGAGGCTGCTCTCCAGAGCATCCCACGAATTTTTAATTGGAATCAGCACTACGACATTGCCTGATTTTTTTATAAACACATGGTCATCTTTAAACCTGAACTCTTTTGGCAATCGAACAGCCTGGCTCTTGCCGTTGCGGAATATTCTTGCAGTCTTCATTATCAATCTCCTTAGGTATATATTTTTAATATATACTTTTTTGTAAGTATTGCAAGGATTAAAATAGTTTGGACATTGGTTAAGATACGGCGCCTATAAGTATCCACGACACATGGTGATGGGTCTCTCCGTTCGATCGGGGTTCGGTATATTGCTGTTCATAAAGTTCTTGTATGTCCAGAAATCCGAAGTCTTGCATGAACTCTTCCCTCGTACAAAAATGGAGGTACTTCTCGTCTTTAAAAGAGTTTGTTTCTCCCGCGATCTGCTCACCTTTGCCGTAATGCTCGGGGTCCCTTGTGGAAAGGGCTGAAAGGAACAGCAGCCCTTCCGGCCTTAACGCCTTTTTGGCAGCATTCCTAAATGCATCCCTCTCCTGCAAATGCAGGATCTGATAGACATTCGAGGCAAAAACAATATCATATTTGTCTCCTCCCAATGATGAAAAAGCGATGGATTGAAACATAATATTGTGTTTTTTTGTTTTTATGACCGTGTTCATTGCAATCTCTATTGCCTTTTCAGAGACATCTATCCCGAGCACATCGCATTTGAGATTGTCCGAAAGATAGAATGCGTCCCTGCCGTAGCCGCAACCAATATCCAGCAGCGTATAGTTTTCCTTATCCTTTTTGTTCTTTTTAAGGTATTGCACTGCGGCTTTTGCAAGCTCACTGGGATTTTCTCCCCATATCCGTCCCGACTTTTCATAATCCCTGTTCCATGACATACTATTTCTCCCGTTTCCTTTTGTGGATTGATAGCAGGGTATGCCTATTTTTTTGCGGCAAACTTCTTTGAAAGGTCAATCCCATGTTCCTTGGCATACTGCTCGATGATCTTATTCTTCTGTATTTTGCCTGTTGCTGTTTTGGGGAAGGCATCCGTAATAACAAACTTCTTCGGTATCTTGTAATCTGCTATCTTTTCTTTCAAAAAGCCCACGAGTTCCTGCTCTGTTATCTGCATGCCCTGTTTCGGAACAATAAACCCGAACACCTCTTCTCCCCACTTGGGGTCCGGTATGCCGACGACTGCTGCATCCTGTACCTTCTGATGTTTGTATAAAACCTCTTCTATCTCTTTCGGATAGATGTTTTCGCCGCCGCGTATGATCATCTCTTTTTTCCTGCCGATGATGTAGATATATCCTTCCTCGTCTTTGTAACCGAGATCTCCGGTATGCAGCCATCCGTCCTTTATCGTGGCTGCCGTGGCCTCGGGGTTCTTGTAATATCCTGCCATGACAACGTCGCCCTTGATACAGATCTCTCCGATCTGTCCCTGCGGCAGTTCTTTGTTGTTCTCATCAAGGATCCTCGCATCCTGGCCGTTGAGCGCCTTGCCGATAGAACCGATCTTCCTTTTGCCCTTCAGGGGATTAATGATGCTGGCGCAGGTCGCCTCTGAAAGACCGTAGCCTTCGAGGATAAATGCCTTATATTTTTTTTCGAATGTGTTGAATACCTCGACCGGCATAGGTGCTGCACCGCATATAACAAACCTCAGGGAGGAAAGGTCGTACTTCTCTGCATCGGGCAGGCTGTTGAGTATTGCATAGACCGTCGGTACACCGCTGAATGTCGAGGGCTTGTACTTATCGATTGCCGGCAGGAAATCCTTTGGTGAAAATCCTTCCATCAGGACAAAACTTGCACCTGCGTACATCGGTGCGAGCACGGTTACGACCTGTGCGTTACAGTGGAACAGGGGCAGTATCAGCATGGCCCTGTCCTTTTCGGTAAAATCAGCTGCCTCCGCAATCTGGTGGGCATTCGCAATGTAGTTGTGATGCGTGTCGATGACACCCTTGGGATAGCCGGTTGTGCCGGAGGTATAGATGAATGACGCATAATCGTACTCGTCGACAGCGATATCCGGTTCCGAAGGGTTTGCGGACATAACATCTTCGAATGGGATTATGCCTGCTCTCTCTTTTGGATCTATGACAATGATATGCTTCAACAGGGGCATTTCACCCTTCATCTTCGTTACGGTGTCCTGGAATGCACCGGTCGTTATCAGCGTGCCCGCCTCGGAATTATTGATAATGTATTTTATCTCGTCCGGCTTGAACTGGATATTGATCGGGACCATAACAGCCCCGGTCTTCATCAGTGCAAACCATGCATAGATAAACTCCGGCCTGTTTGGTATGAGCATGGTTACCCTGTCGCCCTTTTTAAGGCCGAGAGACATCAGGCCGTTGCCTATCCTATTGGCTGTATCATCCAGTTCCCGCAGGGTTTTGGTTGTGTCCTTATAATACATGAATGCCTTATCAGGCATTGCTTTGGCCTGGCCGGACAGCATCTCTTTTACGGTTTTGAATTTGTACATGATTTCTCCTAAGCCCTCTTGTTCAGCCATTCTGCCATATCGGAAAGCGGTTTCTGCTTTTCGACTTCGTTATATACCTCGTGATAATAACCCTCATACAGTTTATAGGTTTTGTCCTTGGAACCGGCTTTTTCGAAAAACTCCCTTGACGATCTCGGGTTGGTCAGTGCATCCGCACTGCCGTGCAGTATGAAACACGGCATGGACAATTTACCTGCATTCTCGTTTGTGTCCTGCATCGCCTTTACCATTTCAACGTACCACCGCGCACTGACCTTGGAATGCACAAGGGGATCATTATTGTAGGCATCGACAACGGCCTTATCATGCGAAAGCTTACTCGTATCTATCTCATTGTTCATCGACAGACCCGGCGCAAGATTGGCGACAAGCCTGCCGATTACATCTTTTATCTTCGGTACCTGCACGTTTACCCCGAGTAAAGGGCCCGATGCTACAACACCTGACACACCTTCCGGCCTGTAGATTGCATATCGCAGGGCGACGAGGCCTCCCATACTGTGGCCGAGGATGAACGTTTTCCCCTGGACATGTCCCTTCATCTCATTTCTGAGCGTATCCACATCATCGAGGTATTCATCAAACCGCATCACATGCCCCCTCTTGCCACCTGATTTGCCGTGGCCCCTGAGGTCCAGGAGGAAGAGGTTGTACTCTTTCAGTGTGTTGGTAACGTTTCCATACCTGCCGAGGTGTTCTCCGAGTCCGTGCACTATGAAAACAGACGCCTTCGGTTTATCAGCAAGTATGTATTTGTAGAATATCTCTGTATTGTCTTTGGATTTTATCATGCCCTCTTTGTTTGTAGTCATAATACGCCTCCTGCCAGCTTTGGACTGGTGACCCGATCCTGAAAGGATTTTTTCATAAAACCCTCCTTTTTTATTTTAATAGCTCTTCTGTAGATAAAACCGGTATATGCGCATCTGACAGCGCTTTTTGTGCAGACTCGTTATTGTCAAACCGGAATACGAGAATGGCCTGTTCATGGGGACTTGCGGCATACGAGTAAAGGTACTCTATATCGATGTTTTGCTTTTCAAGTATGGACAATACGTTGAACAGACTGCCGGGCTTGTTTTCGATCCTGACTGCAACGACGTCCGTGGTCCTGGTTGTAAACCCGCCGTCCTTGAGTATCTTCAGGGCGATCTGGTTATTATCCGTGATCATCCGTACAACACCGAAGTCCGGTGTATCGGCAATGGTAATGGCCTTTATATCGATGCGGGCATCCTTGAGTAATTTGGTGATTTCCCTCAGTCTGCCCCTGGTGTTTTCTATAAAAACGGATATCTGCTGTGCCATAAAACCTCCCTTGCTTCTGTATAGGATAAAAGCAGAACGAATTCAAGTAAGCGGATACTGCAAAAATAAACTTCAGCCCCTGCACCCTGACAAACTTCCTTATTGCATTTTATTTGGTTCTGAGCTTTAAATTTTATATACTTTATGAGGAGGTTGAGCATGGAAGAATTTGATCTGAAAAAGGCTATACGGGAGATACCGGATTTTCCGAAGAAGGGCATACTATTTTACGATATTACAACACTTCTGAAAGACGCAAAGTCTTTTCAGCGTACCGTAGATATATTCGGCAACAGATATATTGACCGGGACATAGACGTTATACTTGCCATAGATGCACGGGGTTTCATCATAGGTTCCGCACTTGCGTACAAACTCGGCAAAGGCATTATCCTGGTAAGAAAAACGGGAAAGCTTCCGTATAAGACGGTCAAGGCAAGCTATAAGCTCGAGTATGGCGTCGATGAGATTGAGATGCACAAGGACTCTATTAAAAAGGGCGACAAGGTCCTCATCGTTGACGATCTTCTCGCCACAGGGGGAACAGCTTCGGCCGCTGTCCAGCTCGTAAAAAAATCCGGCGGAAAGGTCGTTGAATGTGCATTTGTAATAGAGCTGCTCGGGTTAAAAGGCAGGGACAGGATAAAACCACACCCCGTATTCTCCTTGATACAGTACAAATGAGCTAAATTAAGGGCGGCTTTGAAAATTACAACGCCGCCCTTATACCCTTAATTCATACATTCTCAGTTCCACGTCCAGGTTAAGCCTTGTTTGTATTATTTCCTGGGTTATATCCGCTGACTTGATCTCTATCAGTTCATCTATAGTCTTGAGGATTATTTCTACCACATCCTTCGGTACACAGGTAAAGTAAAAAAGTCTTTTTATGGTTAAGCAGCTTTTGTCTTACTTAAGTTTTCAAGAACCCACATTCTTACAAGTTCAAGATAACCTATGCCCTTGCCGTTCGCTATCTTCTTTAATTTCTTAATTGTAGTATCATCAAGTCTCAGGGAAACAAGTTTTTTCTTTGGACGCGTAAATTGCACTTTAACCTCTTTTGTTTCTGACAGATAATCAGTGCTGTCATGGTTTGACCAAAAGCCGGCTTCTTCCTTTTCTGATTTAAACTTTGGTATTCTCTTCATTTCTCTTTCCTCCGCTTATACAAAGACTTTTCTCTCTCTGTCATATCTCTTGATGTTATTGTTCTAAAAACACCCTTACTTTTATTTATTCCAACAATAAAAATGTATCTGCCGCTGTCGGTAATCCCGTATACCAGATACTTCATATCAGCAGTCATTCTCACGTATGAAACTTTAAATAATTTCTTCATTATTTACTCTCTGTTTTTAATAAAGTAAGGTTGCATCAACTACCTTTCTT
>DAHXOM010000221.1 GCA_027364825.1 bacterium
CAGAAAGGGCAGGGCTACCGACATATACTTTGAAATGGCATTGAAGATATTAAAGGCAAAGGGCATTTCAAAGCATGTTACCATGGAGATAAGGACGAAGGGTCTGCCCCGGGGCTGGGAATGGGCGGCGTTCTCCGGTCTTGAAGAAGTAGTGGAACTTTTGAAGGACAAGCCCGTCCATGTCAGGGCACTGAAAGAGGGCGCTATTTTCCACCCGTACGAGCCTGTCATGGAGATCGAAGGCAGGTACGAGGATTTCGGTGCTTATGAAACGGAGATACTCGGGCTTATCTGTCAGGCGAGCGGAGTTTCAACCAGTTCCGCAAGGGTAAAGCTTGCGGCAGGCGGAAAACCGGTGTTCAGCTTCGGTGCACGGCGCATGCATCCTGCTATAGCCCCGATGATCGAACGCAGTGCCTATATCGGCGGGTGCGACGGAGTGTCGGACATGCTCGGTGCCGGGAAGATGGGACTGAAGCCGGTCGGGACCATCCCGCACGCTTTTATCCTTATCATCGGCGATACGGTCAAAGCAGCCCTCTACTTCGACGAGATCATAGATAAAGGTGTTCCGAGACTTATACTCATCGACACATTCAATGACGAAAAATTCGAGGCAATAAACATAGCAGAGGCATTGAAGGAGAGATTATACGGAATAAGGTTCGATACCCCGGGTTCAAGAAGGGGCGATATGAAACAGATCGTGAAAGAAACAAAATGGGAACTCGATCTCAGGGGATACAAAAATATAAAGCTTATGGTAAGCGGGGGGCTTGACGAAAATAAAGTGAGCGAGCTAAAAGAAATAGTTGATCTTTTCGGCGTAGGTACTTATATATCTAATTCACCTGTCGTTGATTTTGCCATGGACATTGTAGAGATCGAACACAAGCCGTATGCAAAACGCGGCAAGGAATCGGGCAGAAAGACGCTGCTGAGGTGCGAGAAGTGCGGCAACCGTATCGTTTCCGTATTTCCGAAGACGGTCGACAGGTGCGAACGATGCGGGGGGCAGATTGAAGAACTCATGAAACCGGTTATAACAAACGGCAAAGTTGTTGTTGATTTGCCGCCGGCAAATAAGATAAGGGATTACCTGGCTGAAGAAATAAATAAAATTAATATAAAGGAGATAAGATGAAGGTAACCGTAACAGCTATAAAGGCGGACATAGGAAGTATCGGAGGGCACATAAGACCCAGCAAAAGGGTTATTGAGAGGGTCAAGGAGTATGTTTCCACGGAGGGCGGAGGCCTGCTGATAGATTCCTACATATCTTCCACGGGCGATGATATTGCAATATTAATGACGCACGAACAGGGCGAGGGCAGCGACAAGATCCACAAGCTTGCATGGGACGCTTTTAAGGAAGGTACCGAGGTTGCAAAGGAACAGGGACTCTACGGAGCAGGACAGGACCTGCTCAAGTCCGCATTCTCGGGCAACGTGAAAGGCCTCGGCCCTGCCGTTGCAGAGATGGAAATAGAGGAGAGGAAGGCCGAGCCGTTTTTGTTTTTTGCAGCGGACAAAACTGACCCCGGTGCCTACAACCTGCCGCTCTACCTTTCATTCACGGACCCCATGTACTGCTCCGGCTTGCTGCTGAATCCGCAGTTGAGCAAGGGATTCAAGTTCGTCGTGATGGATGTCGAGCATATCAAAGGGGACAGGGTCATTGAACTTGAAACGCCCGAGGAGATCTACAGTCTTGCAGCACTCCTGAGAGATAATCAAAGGTTCGTTGTTGAAGGTATTTATTCAAGGCACGACCAGACACAGGCCGTTGCCGTGAGTACATCGAGGCTGCACAACATTGCCGGCACGTACACCGGGAAAGATGATCCCATCATGCTGGTAAGGGTTCAGGGTAATTTTGCCGCAACAGGCGAGGTGCTGTCCACCTTCAGCCTGGGACATTATGTCGCCGGATTTATGAGGGGCAGCCATAACGGACCCCTGATGCCGGTGAAGATCAATTCTTCCATATCCTATTTTGACGGTCCTCCCATAGTTTCATGCCACGCGTTCTCGGTACACAACGGCAAGCTGACGGAACCTGTCGATGCGTTCGATCACCCGTTCTGGGATTATATAAGAAACAATGTTTCTGCAAAGGCACTTGAGATCAGGAGACAGGGATTCTCGGGTCCTGCAATGCTGCCGTACGGCGAGCTTGAATACGGAGGCATTGTCGAGGTCATGAAAAAGCTTGATAAGAGGTTTGAGATAAGAAAGGCAAAGTAAAATACGGACTGCAATGACACCGGTCATTATGTCATTGCGAGGAGAGGCGCCATGGCGCCGCGACGAAGCAATCTGCAAGTATCGGGGGATTGCTTCTGCGCCAAAGGCGTATCGCAATGACAAGTTGACGAGGTGACATGGTCTGTAATTTTTGCAGGGTGAATGAGTTATGCTTATAGCCGGTAAGAAGATCGAATCGAAAGAAAAGGTAGTTGTCAGGAACCCGTATGACAACAGCGTCACCGGCGAGGTTTCAAGGGCGTCCGAATCCGATGTCCTGAAGGCTGTCGATGCTGCGAAGGCAGGCTTTGAAAAGCTTTCGCACCAGACTGCATACGACAGGTACAAGACCCTCATGAACCTTGCCGGGATACTTTCCCAGCGGTCGGAGCAGTTCGCAAACACCATTGCATCGGAGATGGGAAAGACCATTCGCGAGGCGCGTACCGAGGTTTTACGTGCGGTCGAAACCGCAACATGGTCTGCGGAAGAGGCAAAGAGGCTGTACGGTTC
>DAHXOM010000228.1 GCA_027364825.1 bacterium
TTTAATCCCGCTTAAAGAAATTATTTATAATTATTTTTGTACTCTTCCATAAGGACCGGCAGAAACTGCGTCAGGTCCTCCACGACACAATAATCCGCAATGTTGAAGATCCTCGCCACGGGGTCATTGTTAACAGCAACAACCATCTGCGCCCCCTTTATGCCGGACGTGTGCTGGATGGCACCGGATATACCGATTGCAAAGTAGAGCCTTGGAGATACTGTTGTGCCAGTAATACCCACTTGATGCCTGTATTCAAGCCATCCGGCATCGCACACCGCCCTGGAGCACCCTATTGCCGACCTTGGAAACAGCTTTGCAACGTCTTCTATCAACGACAGATTTTCTTTTTTACCGATCCCCCTGCCTGCGGATACAATAACCTCGCTGTTCGCCATCTCCATTCCCAGATCGTCTGACTGCTTGAATGCAAGTGTCTTTGTTTTTCCGGGGGCGACCTCTGTTTTTATTATCTCCACAGAGCCTTTTCTTTCTGTCCTTTTCCCTTCGGTCGGCCATGCACCGGGCTGGGTCGTTATAATCGTTGTTTTTGTTTTTGAAACAACCTCGGCGAAAAGCTTCCCATTCGACACCGTCCTTAGAAAGGATCTTTTTTCATTATCGCAATTCACGCCCTCCACTGCTGTTATGCAGGTTGCCCCCAGTTTTATTGCGAGCGACGGTGCAAAGTCATAGCCTGTAGAAGTATGCGGTATAACAATATATTCGGGTACTATCTCCTTAAATAGATCGCTGAGCACTTCTCTGTATGCCTCGGCATTATAGAGGCCCAGTTGGCTGTTCTCAATGGCTAGTATATCAACACCTGTTTTCTCCGCCATTTCCCCTGCAATTTTTTCTACCCGGTCCCCCACTACAATGATTTTAATACAAGAAGTCTCTCCTGCACATAACTTTACGGCACAGGATATCGCCTCATACGTGACAGGATCTGTCCTGCCGCCTGCATGCTGGGCTATTACTGCAATTTTATTCTGCATGTGTGCACAGACCTTTCATGTTACAGGAAAGATTTTTCGTGAAGGATCTTGAGCAGCTGTGATGCCTTTTCCCGCTGCGTACCGTTCAAGAAGACCCCTTTGGGTTTATTCTCAGGCGGGAATAGCCTGATAATCTCTTCCCTGGACTCCGGTATTCTCAGGTCAGATGCATCGAGCGTTGCAATCTTCTGCTGTTTTGCCCTCAGTATATTGGAAAGCGATGGATAGCGCGGCCGGTTGATGCCCGATTGAATGGTAAGTATGCACGGCATTTCCATCTCAAGGCACTGCCGCTGGCGTGCGTCGCACTCTCGTTCAACATACACGGTAGCGTCTCCTCGCATCTCCTGCAGGATTACGGAAGAGGCATACGGATAATCGAGTATCCCTGCAATCATCTGTCCTGTCTGCATCTGCATGTCGTCTTCAGCCATTACACCGGTCATAATCATATCGTACTGTTTATCCCTCGCATACGATGCAATCAGGGATGCAATCTGGTACGGTGTGAGCTGTTCTTCTTTGTCATACCGGATATGAATGCCCTCACCTGCCCCCATTTCCATGGCCCTCTTGATAACCGCCTCAACCCTTTCCGGTCCGACAGAAACAGCGTGTATCTCGGTTGTATGGATACGTTCCTTGATAAGCAGTGCTTCTTCAAGAGCATACTCATCATAACTGTTCAGCCTGAAATTTGCCGGGTTGTACTTCATCCCTGCGGCGGCTGGATCCACCGTACCGTCCGTCCCGGGCATATAAACCTGTTTTACGCATACAAGGATCTTCATACACCACAGTCTTTATCACAAAAACAGATAGTCTTCTATCTATTGAAGACGGGTGTAATGGACTGATTATTAATTCAAAACACTTGCAGGTACAACCGGCAGCACCACGCTGGAAGGATGCAAAGCATCGTTATAAATCGTAGTCACATTGCCGTTGGCACTTGTCTGATCCGGCTTTGCCCATACACCTTCCGCCTGATTACTGGAACTAATGGCGATCTGCAGTTTATGACCCGGCCTGAGCAATGCCGCAGCAGGGAATATTTCAACACGTACCAGTACCGGCTGATTCGGTATCAGCGGCTGTTTGGATGCAAGGGTAAAAGGATGCCAGGGTTGGATCATAACGCCATCGATATACCGGGACCGGCTGGTATCGACCGCCCGGTATGCTGCGGACTGGATACCCGTGGAGAGCGGGGTTGCGTTGCCATAAACATCGACATCATCGACACGGACGGCGATGGCAGCCTCCGGATTGGTTGCCGACATCCAGATGTCTGCCTCTATGGGCCCGTTGATATAGAAGTTTGAGTTATAGGGTGCCGTGTTGAAGACGAGAGCATGCTGTGATTGTTCAACCGTAGTATCATTATTATAGCACGTCAGGGGGAGCAGACCCGCTATACCCAGACTCCACTGTACTTCACTGCTGGAACAGCCGCTGCCGTC
Organism: bacterium; assembly: GCA_027364825.1. Lineage (GTDB taxonomy): Bacteria > JAMCPX01 > JAMCPX01 > JAMCPX01 > JAMCPX01 > JAJYLM01. The sequence continues at coordinate 2,465 of DAHXOM010000228.1, forward strand.
ATTCGGGGTTACCGTACCCTCAAGCAGGGTGCCGCCCAGGATCGCACTTACAGAAATAGAAGCCGGTGAAGGCTCAGAAATGGTGTGAGCAGCTTCGTCAGAAGACGGTGTACTCGTGCTGAGACTCTTGTTGCCGTGCAGGTACATTCGCAACGGTGCCGCAAGGGGGGGCGGCCAGTCGGTGGTTCCGGCATAGCGCTCGATACCGGAGAGGCCATAGCCCTCGACATACTGGGTAACATCGGGCAACGATGCCGCCCCGGTATTCATCCCCTTCAAATATTGATCAAACCATTGCAACATGATGGTCTCGGAACCCGGGGCTCCGGTCGAAACGGTATTGTTGTGATTGATCAGGGAATCAAGGATCGCTTCCACATGCCCGCCCGGCAGAATAAGTAATTTTGTAGTAACATTGTTTTTCAACTGCTCGTACAGCAACGGTTCATCACGCTGGAACAGATCGTTGCTTCCGCCAACGATAAAGGTAGGGACCTTGATAAGTCCCGCGTTTTCCAGGGGTGAACGTACCGACCAGAAAGACCCATCATCGGTTGCATAGCCCGTAATACCATCCAGGGACTGGTTAATGGTCGGCAAATACCAATCATTAATGGCTTGCACATGCTGCTGAGTGGCAGCGGCAATCTGCAAGGCATACTGCGGGTGTGCAATCTCCGCGGGGATATTGGCAACACTGAGGTTCTGGGTCAGGGACAGCCAGAGGCTGATGAAATTGGCGTTGAGCAATCCGCCGGGTGCAACGGTGCCGCGGTAGGGGTCACCCATAGGAACTTCGGCAAACACGGCCTTGACTGCAGGGTTCTGCTGCTCTGCGGTCAACAGTGCACTAATGCCCAGGTAGGAGGTACCGGCAACGCCGATATTGCCGTCAAACCATGGCTGGCGGGTTATCCAGTCCACTGTATCTCCATAGGCCGCTTGTTCCTGAACGCCCAGAAGCTGTGTGATACCGGAAGACATGCCGGTGCCGAAAACATCCACCGCTACCGTAATATAGCCGCGGGTAATCATGAATTTATCCTGGCCGCCGATCAACAGGGTCGTATCAGCGGGTACTATAGTGCCCAACAAATTGCCCAGATCGATCCGGTAAGCCGTCTGTGTAAGGATTACCGGAAATTTACCGGGAACCGGGTTACCATAGGCATCGGCAGGTACCGACACCAACACAGCCAGTTTATCACCGGCACTCGTCGTGATGAACTGGAGAGGCAGGGTCACTGCACCCGGGTAATCGGGGCTGCGAGAATAGTTCGTCCACGAGGCATTGGCATTGGAGGTAACAGGCGGATTGGGCTGACCGACTGATCTGCGCGTGCCCAACGTAGTTGTCTGTAATGACGAAGTAGTTGTTGATAAAGAAATAATTCCTGTTGCCTGCATTCCGTTGGTGTCTGAGACGGTTACGGTTGCCGTGCCGCTCATGTCAGAACTGCCCGGTGCTGTGATAGTAACTGTGGACGTACTTCCGCCGCTTGCTATGACCCAGCCTTTCGAAAGTGTCCATGTATAGGTTAAGGGAAGGTTCTGAGAACTCTGGGCGACCGCAGTTGCGACAACAACGGAATTGGGTGCAGCAGGCAGCCCCTCAGCACTGATGCTCTGAATGACCGGCATCCCCGCACCCGCCACGCCCTGACCGGCTTTTGTACCCTGCGAACCGATGGGGCTGTTTGACCCGGAACATCCTGCCATGACCAGCATGGCAAGAATACCCATAATTACAAAACTAAAAAAAGTGTTACGGTTACTTCTTTTTTGAATCATAATCGTTCTCCTATTT
>DAHXOM010000231.1 GCA_027364825.1 bacterium
TCCATTATAGCTGATATTACATTTGCTCTTTTTTTATCCTTCATTGTCAGTATCATCCCTTCCTCCTGTCTTTATGACAGGATATACTACTGACATTTTCACTTTGTAGTTAGTACTGACATTTTCACTTGGCTACCACAAAAGTCAAGAACAAGGTTGATAAAAATTACAGAAGTGATTAGACTTTAAGCCATGACAGAACAGGAACTATGGAAAAATGTTCAGGTGGATCCCGCGAACGAAGCATTGCACCAGCAGTATGTAAATGCCTGTGTCAGGGAAAACCTTGAAAAAGAAGCGCTGGTGAGGTACAAAGAGCTGCAGAATACCTATCCCGCCATATCGGCCAAGTTTACAAAACAGCTGACCACGGTGCTCCAGTTCAAATTCCTGCCTGCTCACGGCAGTACGGACGAGCTCAAACCAAAGCAGAACCTTCTGGTAAGGTTGTTTGGTTTTGAATATTCTATCCTGCTGACCGGCGTGTTTTCACTTGCCTATGGGATAATCGCCAAATCTACATGGCAGGCATTGCTCGGCCTTGTGATTATTACGGGGTTCATGGGGTATAAGTATTTAAAGGTAAAGAAGGTAAAGAGATAAGCCTTCTTTTGTTTGCACGCAGAGAAAAACCTTGTCTATTGCATTTTTTTGTTGAATGAGAGCATCGATAGAAATTCTTTATTGAAAGACGGATCATCCGCAAGCTCGACATGCCGGATATTCGATAAAAGCCTGTCCATATCAACCACCGGCTTATTGATAATAAACCTTTTCAGCCCTGATATAACACTGTCACCAATAAAGTATGTATTCCGTGCGAGGTATGACGGTATCACACCTATGAATTCCAGATCACCGGGATTTAAGTAATTTCCGAATGCACCTGCAATATAAAGCCGTACTGGTTTTACGCCGGCCCGTTCTATTACTAATTTTAATCCGGTGGCTATACTTGCCTTTGCAAGCTGGAAAGCACGGATGTCCGATTGATACAGGCATATCTCGCGATCGGAGGACCGGAAAAGAACAAATGCCTGTTCACCGCCTTTCTTTACCACCCTGAGAGACAGGTTACCGTCAATACGATCGGCATCGAGCAGCTCACCGCCTTCCGTAACAACACCGGCCTTCACCAGTTCTGTAACTGTTCTCATAAGCCCTGAACCGCAGATACCTTCAGGCTCCGTATCGCCTTTTACATAAAGTTTTAGCTCATCGTCCACAATACGAAGGTCTTCGATCGCACCGGCCTGCGCCCTCATGCCTTGCCGTATCTGCCCCCCTTCAAATGCAGGCCCTGCCGGGGCCGAACTCACCAGTATGCCTGACTCATTGCCAACAGCTATTTCCGCATTCGTTCCAATATCTATGAGTGCAAAGGTTTCACCCGATATATCCATGCCGCAGGCAAGTATGGATGCGACCGTATCACCACCGACAAAACCACCGATATTGGGGAATAACACAACATCAGTGCCGACAAGGCCCAATTTTGATTTTAAATATGAAACATGCCTCATATCAACGAACGCCGGTTTGTACGGCGCCTTTGCAAGACCGGATACATTCACCCCTGAAACAATATGCTCCATGGTCGTATTGCCTGCTCCATATATCGCTGTAATCCTGCCCATATCAAGACCGATCTCGGAAAGCATTGTTTCAATATCTCTTGCAATGGTACTCACCGTCAACGTCATCATTTTTCCGAGGACATCCCGATCAAGACCAGCTTTGATCCTTGAAACGACATCAGCCCCGTATATCCTCTGCGGATTGAGAATACTGTGCATTGCCATGATTGTTCCATCGGTCAGATTTACGAATGCTATAACAATACTTGTCGTTCCAAGGTCTATGGCAACACCGATATCCACGGGGATTATCTTCTCATGGGTTGTTTGAACCGGTCCTTCTCCTCTTGAGGTTATTACTATGGTAAGATTCCCGGGTATGTTCCGTTTCCTGCAGGCAAGCCTTACGCCCTTGCTTATTTCATCACCGGACAAAACCGCGGTCTCAACGTGATCCGGCGGAAGATCTCCCTGGACATGAACACGGCATCTGCCGCACCTCCCAAGGCCGGCACAGGGGGCATCGATAGCACTACCGGCCTGTGCAATAATCTCGAGTAGATTACCGGGCTGTTCTGAGTGCACCATGATCTCATTGTTATTAATCATAACCCTGGTTTTCATGAACATGCTCTCTCTCATAACAAAATTTATTGGAAAGGGACAACAAAAGTCTCAGAACTGTTGTCCTGACAGCGGAATTATCCGGCTTTCAAATTCACTGTTTCGTATTGAAGGACCGGGTTATCTGGCGGGGATTTCGACTTACGACCGGCATCCCGTTCGATAAAACAGGGCTGGGAACCAGCCCTGTTTTATTTTTCCCGGTTTAGAATTTATAGTTGACGAGCAGGGTGATCTTCTCGATATTGGCCTTGTACACACCATTGCCAGACGGCTGAACTAAACTGTTCGTAACGTTTGCGTCTTCCGTTATACTGTGATCAAACCCAAGACCGATTGTCGTTGAAGGAGCAACTTGATAATTCACCTCTGCAAAAATCTCCAGCTTGTTGAATTCGACGTTCAGCGAATAAATATTGTCCAGCGGTATGCCTGATGGATCGTAGGCTGCACCGCATGCCAGAAGCCACTTGCTAAAACCTTTATATCCAATCCACAGCTTTGAATTCAGGACGTCTTCAAAACCCGTGAGCATATACATATCCCTGTTTGCAAGCACATTAGAAGCATTGTACAGCTGAATATGTATGTTTTTATATTGAGACCAGTTGATCCATTGTTCTGTGAGATCGACAATCCAATCCTTTGCAGGCAAGAAATGCAGCCCGAGGTTTATCATCTGCGGCATGGTAAGATATAATTTCGATTTGGCCGTAATATTGCCGGCGAGCTGCGTAGTGATGTCCGTATTACCTTGTATTGTATAATTTGTGCTCGCTATGTACGCAATACCCGCTGAAAAAGTCGGCGTTGGTTTATAATACATACCTGCCGTCCATCCCCAGGCTGAACCCATATTACCTTTAATATGGACCTTTCCCTCATACGCGGGGTTCTCATCGGCAGGGTTGGCAAAGTCAAGCGTCGTACTCTGATACACATCAAGATACATGGTGCTGTAATTAAGCCCCGCACCGATTATCAGGGAAGGAACGATCTTATACGTTATGACCGGTGTAACATTAACAAAGGCCATGGTTTCCTGAGCACCGTTGAACCGTTCCGGTCCGTTCATTGGATAGTAAGCTACTCTTGCAAAGGGTGAATATATGCCAAGTCCGAATGAAAAATCCGCCGGCAGCTTAAAGGTGAGTGCAAATGTTGGAAGCGGCGCCCAGGTATGAAAACTTGCCTTGTTGTAGGGCAAATTGTTATCGTACGGATTCAGCCCAGCCCTTTGGAAGCTTACATATTCGTATGTCGGTTCGATGGTAAAAAACAGGCTGTTCCCATCTATGGCGCCAATAGATGCAGGGTTCCAGTAAACACCTGCTCCTGATGCCACGGCAGGGCCCTGAAGCGGACCGCCTAACCATGGACTTGTATACCCGTTAGAAAATGCTGTTGCCGGTAAGATAAACAAAGCTGCAAATAGTAAACCGATACCAAACTTGAACCTTTTCATATTCCACCTCCATACAGTTTGTCCGTTCTTAACACAAAGATATTCTGCCTGCAAGAGAATTTTATATCTACATTTCTCTTACGTTCCTGTATTGATTCCCGGATTCACAAGTCATATTATTAAAACATTACAGGGAGGAAGGATGGAAAGATTGTCAAGAAAGGCGGGTATACTTATTTTTTTGTGTTTTTGGGCAACCAATGCGTATGCCGGGTTTTATCCCGGGATAGGCAGTGACGTATCTTTTACCGATCAGAACAGCACATTTTATACGCTCTACGGCTCGCTTGGATATACACCTTCGTATAAAACATATATGGGTATCGGCTATACGCATGAATGGAATTTTACACAAACAACCGGTGCTCAGGAGTTCCATATTATCAACGCAAGCCTGTATCAAAGGCTGAGCAGGAAATGGAAGATCGGGGGGCTGGCAAGTTACACCCTCGGAGCCACGGCAAATACCAGTGGATATTATTCCCTCTTCTTGAGATTGGATCCAAGATATGCTGTTACGGATAAACTCAGCGTAGGAGCAGGTCCCCTGTACTATTATGTTAACGGCCCCGGTGATTTTATAGGTATTTTTGCCGGCGTGTATGTGTACCCCATAAACAATTGGTTCGCCTATCTTCGAGGGACTGTGGATACTTCCGTTGATCCGGATATTTCCCAGGTAGATACAGCCCTTGATATAGGGACATCCTACAATATAAATAAATATATCGGTGTCTATGCACTGTACAGATTGTCAACGGGCATAACAACATACCCTGCAAATAATCTTTACAGTAATAACAGCGGGAATACTTCTGCTAAAGGCGGCATGAGCACCATGGCAATGGGCGGGACCGGCAGCGGTATGGCAGGTTCGTCCGGCACCGGTTCCATGAACCACAACCCGTCCATAAGTTACACGACAAATACAATTTCCACCGTAACCCTGGGACTGACTGTAACGTTTTAGAAACCCCGGCGTCTAACTAGTAAACCCCGTTAGAAAGCCGGCAAAGGATTCAGCTCAGAGAGGAGACAGGTCCTGTGGCCCAGCCAGGGATTAAGACGACGCACTTTCTCTGTTGATCTTTCTAACGGGGTAAATAAAAAGGAGGTAAGCTTTATGAAAAGATTGTTAACAGGTATAGGAGCAATAGCATTTGCTGTTGTTTTAACAGGGATAACCATGGCTGGTGAACAGACAGCCACACAAACCAGGGAGGAAACAAAAACACAGACCAAGGCACAGGTCCAGAATAGAGAACAGCTGCAGTTGATGGAAAAGGCAGGAGGGGTTGATGCAAAAACTATCGAAGCAATGCAAAAACAGCACTACGGAGACGGAGAGATTGTGATTGCAGGGGCGCTTTCAAAGGCATCCAATCAATCGGTGAGTGAAATCATGTCTTTAAAGAAACAGGGTATGGGATGGGGCGAGATTGCCCAGAAATACAATCTGAAACTCGGGGATGTTATGAAATCCGTCCATGCAAATATAAACGCATATGAGAACCATGCAAAGCAAACAAAGAATGGGAACGCCCTCAATGCCGCAAATAAGATAAAAAATGAAATTCAAAATCAGGAAAAGATGAACATGCAGGAAATGATGCAGAACCGCAACCAGCAGATGCAGCATGAAATGAATATGAACCAACAGAAGGGTCAGGACATGCGTATGGACGAAAAACAACCGGGTATGAATATGCATAAGTAAAATTCAAAACTCAAGATTCAAAACTCAAAACTACGAATTCAAGACTCAAAACTCAAGATTCAGAAAAAATTGAAGAAGGGCACGGGAAATCCAGCCCTTCTTTTTTTACCCCGTTATATAACCCCGCAAACTCTACGGGGGTTTACTGTTCATTCACAGTACAAGTGCCCTTTTTATAGCCTTTTCCCACCTGGTTAGGAATCCCCGTCTCTGTGCAACAGGCATCGACGGACTGAATGTTTTGTCTTCCTTCCACACATTTTTAAGTTCTTTTATATCCTTCCATATACCCGCGGACAGGCCTGCAAGCATGGCAGCACCCAGAGATGTTGTTTCTATATTTTTGGGCCGTATAACAGCTATGTTGAGTATGTCTGCCTGGAATTGCATAAGCAGGTTATCCTTGCTTGCTCCGCCGTCTACTTTTAACGAGCTGAGCTTCTGCCCGGTATCCTGTTTCATAGCTTCAAGCAGCGTATATTCCTGTAATGCTATGCCTTCGAGTATAGCCCTTGCTATATGTGCCTTATTGGTTCCCCTTGTTATCCCGGTTATAATACCCTTTGCATCGGGTTCCCACCACGGTGCGCCAAGCCCGCTTAACGAAGGCACAAATACTACGCCGCCGCTATCCGGCACACTGGAAGCGAGCGCTTCTATATCCTCTGATCTGCTGATAATACCAAGTCCGTCTCGTGCCCATTGCACGGCTGCACCGGAGATCATCGCACTTCCTTCAAGGGCATAGGTGACCTTGTTCTTGATCTGCCACGCTATTGTCGTTAATAACCCATGCCTTGAGTGGATCAACCTGTCGGATGTGTTGAACAAGACAAAAGAACCTGTTCCATACGTTGCCTTGACGGTACCTGCTTCAAAACATGCCTGCCCAAAGAGCGCGGATTGCTGATCCCCAACCATACTTGTTATTGGTATGTTGTCCGGCAGGAAACCCAATCCTTTGGTATAGCCGAATACACCCGATGTCGGCTTCACCTCCGGCATGATATATCTTGGAATATTTGTCACCTTGAGCAGATGATCGTCCCAGACAAGCTGTTTTATGTTAAAGAGTAATGTCCTCGATGCATTACTCACATCGGTTGCATGGCTTACCCCGCCTGTTAAGTGCCACAAGAGCCATGAATCAACAGTTCCGAAAGCGATCTCCCCTTTCTGGGACTTGCTGCGCAGCCCTGTTATCGTGTTGAGAAGCCACATTATTTTTGTTGCGGAAAAATACGGATCCAGTACCAGACCTGTTGAATTTCTGAAGAGCTTCTCGTATCCCTGTGCCTTAAGTTTTTCTACAAGGTTGGTTGTCCTCTTGCATTGCCAGACAATGGCATGGTAAACAGGCCTCCCTGTTTTTTTCTCCCACAGAACCGTAGTTTCCCGCTGATTCGTTATACCTATAGCTGCAATCTTATGAGGGTCTATATTTGCCTTGCGGATAACATCCTTTATGCTGTCATAGGTGATTTTTAAGATAGCGTTCGGATCATGCTCGACCCAGCCGGGTCTTGGGTATATCTGGGGAAGCTCATACCCTCTAATCGCAACAACATTGAGAGACGGATCTATTAATAAAGCCTTGGTAGATGTCGTACCCTGATCAATCGCAAGAATATATTCTGTCATAGCTTATCCTCCCCACGATACCTTATTTATCCAAATTGCTCGTAAAAATCAAGGAAAAGATAGAACGGAATTGCCGGGTCACCCATCCAAAGGACGGCCCGGGTGGGTGAAAACTAAGCATGAATCCCCTCACC
>DAHXOM010000232.1 GCA_027364825.1 bacterium
TGTCCATCAGACTGCCCGTGGCTATTGCCGGTATAATCGTGGGAGCAGGACTCGGGGTAAGCGGTGCGATCTTTCAGGCGATCCTGAGGAACCCGCTTGCGGATCCCTATATTCTGGGCATCTCTTCAGGTGCTGCACTCGGCGCCGCCATTGCACAGGCAGTCATGTTGAGCAGTGTTTCAGTGTCATTATCGGCGTTTCTGGGCGCTGTCGGTGCGATGGCAATCGTTTACATGATCTCCCTGTCATCCGGCAGTTCAACACCGCTCTATCTCATACTGGCGGGCGTTGCGGTCAGTGCACTGCTCGGGTCCGTAATGTCGTTTATTATACTCATGAGCAATACCATGCAGATCAGGATCTACTCCATAATGCTGTGGCTTATGGGCGGTGTAAAAGAAACAGGATGGCATGAACTCATCTTTATCGGTACTGCATTTATTGTCCTGAGTGTGCTGGCGATCTTTTTGGCCCCCTATCTTGATGTGCTCTCATTCGGGGACGAAAAGGCATCGAGTCTGGGCGTGCATGTTGAAGGGACGAGGCTGCTCTCGATGGTTATTGCGGCCCTGCTTGCAGGCGTTGCAGTCTATCTGAGCGGGCTTGTGGGGTTTGTAGGGCTGATTGTACCGCATATTACGAGGCTGGTCATAGGACCTTCTCATAAAAGACTTATAACCATAAGTATCTTTGTCGGTGCTATCTTTTTACTGGTATCGAACCTCATCGCAAGGACCGTGCTGCGGCCTGTCGAGGTGCCTGTCGGTGTAATAACATCGCTCATCGGTGCACCATTCTTCCTTTATCTCCTGCTGCGTTCATTTAAGGGGTACAGATTCTGATGTATCTATCTATCAATAACATCTCATTTGCGTTGAACAGTACATTCAGGATAGACGGTCTTAGCCTCGGGATTGATAGGGGAGAGATGCTGGGCATAATAGGTCCCAATGGCTCAGGCAAGACAACCCTGATCAAACTTATGTCCGGTATCTTTAAACCATACACCGGAGAAGTTACGCTGAAGGGCAAGGATGTCCATACGCTCAACCGTAGAGAGCTTGCGTGCATACGGGCTTATGTTCCGGAGAGTATTGACCTGCCGTTTGACTACACGGTTCATGAAATAGTAGCACTGGGCCGACACCCTTACACAGGGGCATTTTCAGGACTTGATAAAAAAGACGGGGCAGCTATCGATAATGCGTTTGAACTGACCGATACGAACAAACTTTCGCACCGGCAATTTTTTACGCTGTCCATGGGAGAAAAACAAAGGGTGATGCTTGCCATGGCTATTGCCCAGGAGCCCGAGCTTTTATTGCTCGATGAGCCCATTTCACACCTTGATATCGGTCATCAGCTCGCCTTTATCCATACACTCAAACAGCTTCATAAAAAGGGCATAACCATAATCTCAGCAATGCATGAGATCCCCCTTGCCATGGAGTTTTTTGACAGACTGTGTCTTATCGATAACGGGAGGATAGTAAAATCCGCGCCGACCGGCGATAAAGGGCTGTTGGATGATATTAAGGCAGTGTTCAAAGTCAGCGACGAAAGGTTTATAAAATAAGGGACTATCTCTGTCCTGCCTCATGGGTGCCGCACGGTAGTTTTAATCCGTTGGAAGACCCCGCCGATTAACGTATATATTGTTTAGTTCTTTTCTTTTTGGTGTATTTGAAAATTGACTAAATTATGGGTTAATGATATGAATCTATAACATAAATAAAGATTAAGCCAATTTTAGGAGAGGTTAAATTAATGATTAAAATACCTGTTTACCAGCCGTCTCTCTCCGGTAATGAAAAAAAGTATGTAAACGAGTGTCTTGATTCAAGCTGGATCTCCTCAAAAGGGAGATTTGTTTCATTGTTTGAGCAAGGTTTTGCACACTATACCGGTGTTAAATATGCCACGAGTGTAAGTAATGGAACCGTTGCACTTCACCTTGCGTTACTTGCATTAGGTATAGGTAACGGAGATGAAGTAATAGTTCCTACGCTTACCTATATTGCTTCAGTAAATGCGATAGCTTATACAGGTGCAATACCGGTCTTTGTAGATTCTCTTGAAGATACGTGGCAGATGGATCCAGCAGATGTGAGACATAAAATCACACCCAAAACAAAGGCCATAATGGCGGTTCATTTGTATGGGCATCCCTGTGATATGGATTCACTTGTATCAATAGCTAAAGAGCATGATCTCTTTCTTGTCGAGGACTGTGCCGAGGCATTCGGTGCTCTCTACAAGGGGAAGCACGTCGGCTGTTTTGGTGATATATCCACGTATAGTTTCTTCGGTAATAAAACAATAACAACCGGTGAGGGTGGTATGGTTGTTACCGATGATGATACCCTCTACGACCGTGCGGTGCACTTTAAAGGTCAGGGACTGGCAAAACACCGCGAATACTGGCATGATGTAGTAGGATATAACTACCGCATGACAAACATCTGTGGAGCTATTGGACTTGCCCAGCTTGAACAGGCTGATAATTTCATAGCTAAAAAAATACAGATAGCAGAATGGTACAGGGAAGGTTTAAAGGGCCTGCCGATAATATTTCACCCAAAAATCGGTGATGTACGGCATTCATACTGGATGTGCTCCATTCTCGTCAATGACCCATCGAAACGGGATCCTCTGCGTGCCGCCCTGGCAGAAGCTGGTATAGAAACAAGACCTTTATTTTATCCCGTTCATACGATGCCTATGTACTCGCAGAAATATCAGAGGCACCCCGTTGCAGAAAATCTCGGATGGAGGGGTATGAACCTGCCGAGCTGGCCTGATCTTAAAAGAGATCAGGTGGATTATATATGCGATAGAATAAAAGATTTTTTCGGAAATGAAAAAGCATGAATTTCATTTTTGGAGCAGCAGGTTTTGCAAAAGAAGTCGATTGGCTCATTGAGGATCTCTTCTCGGTCCAGAGTATTGATTATAGAACAAATAAGTTTGTTGCCGAGGATGGCAACAAACTTATTGGTACAACTATAAACTCTGCAAAAGTTATTGCAGAATCCGATTTTTTAAACAAATATGCAAGCACCGAAAACAATTGTTTTATAGCCGTCGGTAACCCAATATTGAAAGAAAAGATTGTGCAGAAAATAAAATCCGTTCATTCAAAAAGCAGATTTCCGAATCTTATTCATCCGACGGTCTCTTTTGACAGAAGATCCTCCAAACTGATTTTAGGCGAAGGGAATATCATTTGTTCACAATCCGTTTTAACCACCGACATTAAACTATTTAATTTTGTTCATGTTAATCTCGATTGTACGGTTGGGCATGACTCGATAATAGGGGATTACACGACTATTTCCCCCGGGGTGCATATTTCCGGGAATGTAAAAATCTCGGAGAAGGTTTTTTTTGGCACAGGAGCTGTAGTTTTAGAACACGTCAAAATTTGTGCCGGAGCAAAAATTGGTGCTGGGGCAACCGTTATAAACGATATAAATGAATCTGGTACATATGTCGGTACACCGGCACGTAAAGTAAAATAATGCCATGCAATAGAGTAGCTATTCAGACTGAATTCTATGGTAAAAGAGCTTAAAGAAACTTTCAGGTTTAGATATGTAGTATATAATTTTGTCTATTCCAGTTTGAAACAAAGATATAGAAGATCTTTCCTTGGATTTATATGGTCCGTCCTTGCGCCCTTGATGCAGAATCTTATTATAGGCGTGGTTTTTTATTATATTATGAAGTTCAATATGCCTAATTATATTGTGTATCTGTTTGCAGGAACATTAATCTGTAATATTATGTCAAATGTAATAATCCAGTCGCCAACTATAATGATCAATAATGAAGGATTTATAAAAAAGATTTATGTTCCGAAACTTGTATATGTCCTCAATCTGGTCTCTCTTGAGATAGTTAACTTCACTTTAATTCTCGTATCCCTGCTGATTCTTGGAGTTGCATTCGGCAAACTTTCCTTCTCTTTATCCTATCTTTTCTTGCCGGTGTCTATAGTATTAACAATTTTTTTCCTTATAGGAACGGCACTTATTATAAGTGTACTGAGTGTATATTTCAGGGATATGATCCATATAGTTCCTGTAGCAATGCAGGCTATGTTTTTCTTAACACCGGTGCTGTACCCTATTTCAAATTTACCTCTCAAAATACAAAAGCTTATAAAGCTCAATCCACTTTATTATTTTGTAGATATATTTAGAACTCCTGTATTAGACAACCATTTGCCCTCGCTCCTCCATGTAATGATATGCACAGCGATAACGGTCCTCATGTTTTTTAGCGGTATTTTTGTACTTGAAAAGTATAACAATAAAATAGTTTTCAAATTATGAACAATAATTATTCAATAAAATTTAAGCATGTATCTCTTATCTACGATCTTTATTACGATAAGACCAATACATTGAAAGAATACATCGTTAACCTGGTGCACAGAAGAAAATACGTCAAGGTCGGAAAAGACAAATTGTACGCCCTCAAAGATATTAATCTTACAATAAACCACGGTGAACGGCTGGGCATCATTGGCTTGAATGGATCCGGCAAGAGTACCATGCTTAAGCTTATAGCAGGGCTCCTGGAGCCATCCAAGGGAGGTCTCGAAGTTAACGGGAATGTGCAACCTTTAATAGAAATCGGAGCAGGATTTAATTTGGAATTTAGCGGCAGGGAAAATATCTATCTGAATGGAGCAATGCTTGGTTTTACCAAGAAACAAATACGCGAGAAAGAAAAAGATATAATTGAATTTACAGAATTGGAGAAATTTATCGATGTCCCGGTGAAGTACTATTCATCCGGTATGTCTTTGAGACTCGCCTTCACTATTGCCACTATCATAAGACCGGAAATCCTTGTAATGGACGAAATGCTTTCTGCGGGTGATCTTGAATTTATGCAAAAAGCAAAACAACGGATGGATCAAATTCTTACTACCGCTAAAATCTTGATCATTGTAAGTCACGATCTTGGGTTAATAAAATCACTTGCAAAGCGATGTATAGTACTCAATAAAGGTGAAATCATATTCGATGGTGATACTGAAGAGGCGGTTGATTTTTATCAAACGATGGTTTCTCACAATATAGAGGAAAAACAGGAGATTCTGAGAATCCGGGAGGAAGAACGCAGGAAAAAGGAAGAAGTTCAGCTGCGGACTGAAGAGGAATTGAAACTTCAATCTGAAATGAAAAACAGGATTGTTGTCAAAAAGGTGTTTATAGAAACACCGAACAGCAATAAACCGGAAATATTACCGCAGGAAGATGTTTCTT
>DAHXOM010000148.1 GCA_027364825.1 bacterium
CCTTGTTGCAACCTTATTGTATCTGGAGAATTTTTTCTGGAAATGTATCGAAAGCCAGTTTGCAAATTGCCCCTGATAGTTGAGCTCCGGCACGAGTACCATTTCACAGTCATCCAAAAATGCCTGGATCTCTTTTTCCCTGAGGGGATTTATCACGATCAGCTTGAGCATTGCTACGCTCTTACCTTCTTTGAGGACACTGTCGACCGCATCTGCAACAGCCCCTGCTGTCGAGCCCCACGATATAACGCCAAGCCTTACCTTGCCCTTTTGTCCAATCCTCTCGGGCGATGGAACATCATTCTCAAGCGCTGTTTTTATTTTTCTGAACCTCTTTTCCGTCATTACCGTATGAGAATGCTCGTCATAAACAGGCGTGCCGTACTCATTCTGTTCAAGACCTGAAACGACCTGATACCCGTTTTCCTGCCCTGGAAGTGCCCGGGGAGATACACCGTCATCCGTTATCTTCTGCCGGAGATAAAGCTTCATATCTTCCTGCGACGGTAATTTGTTACCGCCTTTTTTGTAATCCGGCAGCGGGTCGAGTTGAACATTTCTGACGGATAACGATAAAAACAGGTCTATCAGGATTATAACCGGCATCTGGTATTTTTCCGCAAGATAAAATGCCTCTGCTGTCCATTGGTAGCACTCTTTTACGCTGGTCGGTGCCAGAACGATCCTCGGGGTATCGCCGTTTCCCCCGAACAAGGCATGGTTCAGATCGGATTGTTCTGTTTTTGTCGGCAGACCCGTTGCAGGACCACCCCGCTGGCTGTCAACAATAACAACGGGATTTTCCGACATGACATTGTATCCGATGAACTCGGTCATGAGGCAGAAACCCGGACCGGAGGTCGCAGTCATAGCCCGTACACCTGCAAATCCTGCACCGGTTACATGTCCGATGGCAGAGATCTCATCCTCGGTCTGTACAACAACACCGCCGTGTTTCGGCAGTTCTGAAAACAATACCTCCATGATCTTCGTTGCAGGCGTAATCGGATAGCCTGCATATAGCTTGCATCCCGCATCGATTGCACCCTGTGCAACGGCCTTGTTGCCGTCCATCAATTTGTAGCCTTTCCTGTCCACGGACAGCCTTTCAAAACTGTAGGGATCAAGCTTGACAACATTTTCACTCACATACCGGTACCCTTCTTCGAATGCAGCAACAACCGAATCCACGCTCTTGTCTTTTTTTCCGAGCTTCGCAGTGAGGTTGTTCATAAACTCATTTTTCGGTATGTTAAACAATGCAGCAATAGAGCCAAGAACAACGATGTTCTTTGATCTGGACTCATTCGTTGTTTTCTGGCTCAATTGGTAAAGAGGTACGCCGTAGAGATACATGCCCGGACCAAGATAACCTGCAATACTCACTTGATCGTTTGTAATTTCTTTCCATCCTTCTTCTTCAGTATATACACCGGGCCCCAGATTGTGTTCCCCTGTTTGATCCCCATTATGTTGTAAAACTTCATACGTAATATCCTGCGGCCTGTTATCAAATATAACGACACCTTCGTCATTCAAGCTTTTCAACTGCTCGATGGCGTACCGGTCATTCAAAGATATGAGTATGTCGACCTTGCTGCTGAGACTGAGCATGAATTCCCTGCCTGCCCTCATGTGTGCTACGGTCTTCCCGAACCCACGAATCTCCGCAGGATACGCATCGAACGATATGACATGGTACCCGATATCAGACAGGGTCTTTATCAGTATCTCACCTGCTGCAAGGGACCTGTCCCCGGAGCTTCCGCATATTTCGATTGTCAGGCTTCTTTTATATGTCAATTGAAAATCCTTTCCACCCGTAGGTAATAAAATCCTCACCTTCGATTGTTATTTTGCCGGGTTCGGCAAGACTTACGACCTTTTTTTCATCAAGCATGTTCCGTGCGGATATGTTTCCAAGCACCTTGGCGTTGATCTCCCCGGTTGTCTGGCGGTAATCCTTCAACTCGGGATAATACACCGTGGCACACTCCCCTGCAGCCCATATATCCTGTGCACTGGTGTGCATGTATTCATCTACAAGAATGCCGGTCTGGACATCGATACCGCTGCCATCGAGGAAATCTATGTTCGGAATCATGCCCGAGGTAAGAAATGCAAGGTCGGTCTTGACGATCTTACCGTTTTTCGTCATAACATTGATGCCGGTACCATCCTTTACAATCTCCGTCGTTATATCATCCACAATGACCTCGATATGCTTTTTTTTCAGACATCCTATGAGTTTGCCCTTTACTGTTTCATCAAACTCAAGAGGCCAGAAATTATATTCATTCAGAACGAAAGTAACTGATTTTCCTAACTTTAACATCGCTCCGGCAAGATGCAGCCCGATACTGTCCCCTCCAACCATGGTCACATGCTTCAGCTTTCCAAGCCTTTCCCGCAGCTTCAATGCATCAACAGCATCCGTAAAGACTGTAAGCAGGCTTTTATACCGTGACAGGGATTCAGGCAGTTTCGGCTTTGCACCCGATGCGATCAGTAATCTATCATAATATACGTGCTCGTTATGCGAGAGAATAAGCTTGTGCTTGTCGGGAATGATCTTCGTAACTGTCTGATTAAGTCTTAACCTGATATTGTTTTCTTTGTACCATGTATAGGGATAGACATAGAGGGATGTTATATCTTTTTTATCCAGCAGAAAAGCTGCGAGGAGACTGTGATCGAAGTAATGAGTCGGTTTAGACGAAATAATTACTATTTCGGCATCGGGGTTGCCCTTTCTGAGAGTCTCGGCAGCGCTGTTGCCCGCATGCCCGTCACCTATGATGACATATTTTAAAGATTTCTTCGGCATACTATACCTCTACGTCCTGCTCTATGTGCTCCACCTTGACGACATCGATGCATTCAACAGGGCACACCTTCTTGCAATTTCCGCACCGTATGCAGTTGTTGTTGTCGATAACAATGGCGCTTACCTCGTTCCATCTATCCGTAACGACCAGCCTCTGCTTCCCGTCCTCTTCGGTTATAACATCCTTTGAAGTATGGATGCAGTTTGTCGGACAGACGTCCATGCAGTATCTGCAGTAGATGCACCGTGTAACATCGATCTCGAACTTCAGGTAGCAGAGGTAGCATCGTTTCGCCTCTTCTTTACCAAGGGTCATGTTCAGACCGAGTTCTACCTCTACCTGATCGACACGTTCTTTAACAGGGAGCGTTGGCATAACCTGCCGTGGTATGAAATCCCATGCCCGTTCCCTCTGCTTCTCTGTATATTTCTCAAACCTTACGACCTTTTTTCTCCGTGTTCTGTCCACGAGATACCTGTCGATTGCCCATGCAGCGCTGCGTCCGGATGCTATGGATTCTATGACCGTGGACGCACCAGTCCCGAAATCCCCTGCAACAAAAAGGCCTTTTACTTCCGTTGCCGAGCTTGATCGGTCAAACGGTATCATGCTGTTTTTTTCGAGCTTTACCACACCCTTTACAAAACCTGTTTCAGGCCTCTGGCCAATAGCATAGATGAGCGTGTCCGCCTCGTCCGTAAAATCTGAACCCTTTATCGGTACAGCGAGTCTTTCACCCTTTTCGCTGTAACCGCCGAGCCTGTTTCTTTTGAATTTTACATTCAGACTGTTACCGGAACGTTCGACCTGCTCGATGGAGACAAGCCCCCGTATCTCTACGTTTTCGGTCTTTACCTCGTTGAGCTCGTCCCTGTTTACCGTGATGTAATCTTCCGTTGTCAGTATGTTGATGAGCACCCTTTTCGCGCCGAGCCGCAATGATGTCCTGGCACAGTCCATGGCTGTATACCCGCCGCCCACAACAAGGACCTTGCTGCCTACAAAGACATCCTTGCCTGAATTTGCATCCATCATAAAATCAAGCCCCGAATAAACATGAACGAGGTCTTCACCTTTTATACCTAACTTGTTCGAACTGTAGGTTCCTGCAGTAAGCAGCACGGCATCATACGCCTTCATAAGTTCTTCGAGCTTTATGTCCCTGCCCACACGCACACCTGCATTCATATCGACACCAAGCCTGAGTATGTTTGATATCTCAACGTCGAGTATGTTCCTTGGAAGCCTGAATTCCGGTATGCCGTATCTGAGCATGCCGCCGGGATGCTCGAGTGCCTCATATATTGTTACCCTATGACCGAATATGGCTAGGTCGTGTGCGGCACCAAGGCCCGCTGGTCCTGAACCGACAACTGCGACTTTTTTACCGGAAGGCCCGAACATGAACTCTTCTATGCGGTGTCCTTCAGGCTTGAAATCACCGGCAACCCTCTTCAAATGGCATATTGCAACCGATTCACCAAAACCGGGCCATCCGTGCCTGCAGGCGAGTTCGCACGGCCTCGAGCAGATCCTGCCGAGTACGCCGGGCAGGATATTCACATACCGGTTGATCTCGTAAGACCTGCCGTACCGTTCCTGATAATCGGCGTAAATATAGCCTGGAATGTTTGTCAATGCCGGACAGGCTGTCTGGCACGGCACATTTTCTCTCATCCATGCAAAATCTTTTTTATTGGTCGAGAAGAAGACCGTCCTCTCGACACGGCGCGCAGTGGTTAGATGATCGAAAGATTCCCTTTCTGACGAAAGATATGTTTTCTCTTCCTTCATGCTTCTGGTCCCCGCTTCCTTTTTAAAGGTGAGATAAAGGTTCTATCTTTAATGTTTTATTAGCACACCGTGGACATGCATGTACACCAATTTCTTCGATGCTTATTTCCGTTATGGCAGTACCGCAGACAGGACATTTGTTGTTGAAGTCACTGCTGTGCACATCGATAGTAAACAGTTCATGGTCGTTCTTGCACTCAAAGATCTTGAAGTCCGCTGAGTCCTCGTTTAAATCCTTCAGGCTCTCCGCTGTTACGGATGAGCCTAAAATGAGTTCATTGGTATAATCACAGTTCCTGCAGGATATTTTATACCATTGTGCCATACTCATGCCTCCTGTTTTATCATATTCAAAAGGCCGCCGGACAGCAGTATTTTCCTCTCTCTCTGGTTCGTATCAAGATAGACCTCTATAGTTTTGTTCTTATTTTTAATGGAAACATTTATCCGATCATCTATTTTGATATGCTCCCTGATATTTTCTATGACGATCGTATCTCCCTGCTCGATTGAATCGAAGGCGTCCTGGTCTTTGATGATCAAGGGCAGTATACCGAAGTTTATGAGGTTCGAGCGGTGGATACGTGCATAGGATTTTGCCAGTACCGCCTTTACGCCGAGAAACATCGGGGCAAGGGCGGCGTGCTCCCTGCTCGAGCCCTGACCGTAATTACTGCCGCCGACAATGATGCCTCCTCCCGATGCTTTTGCCCGTTTCGGGAATTCCGGGTCTATATTGAAGAAAACGAAATCAGCTATTGCAGGTATGTTTGACCGGAAAGGTAGCACCCTTGCGCCTGCAGGCATGATATGGTCCGTCGTTATGTTATCACCGACCTTTATAAGGACAACCGATGATATCGCGTCTTCAAGCTCGCCGCGCAGCGGCAGGGGCTTTATGTTCGGTCCCTTTTCTACAACAACCTTCTCCGGTTTTGCAGACGGCTTGATGACGTTGCTGTCATCGATAATAAAGCTTTTTGTTTTTTTGACAACAGGCGGCTTCGGACCAAGCTTTCTCGGGTCATATATCCTGCCCTTTAACGCACTTGCAGTTGCAACGTACGGGCTTGCGAGGTACACCCGGTCGTCCGGTGTTCCGCTTCTGCCGAGGAAGTTGCGGTTCATCGTTCTTATGGACACGGAGCCTGAAGGAGGTGCCTGCCCCATACCGATGCACGGGCCGCACGCAGCTTCGAGGATCCTTGCACCCGCGCTGATCATGTGTTGCAGTGCGCCTGAAGCAGCGATCATTTCAAAAACCTGTTTTGAACCGGGGGTGATCGTCAGGCTTACATCGGGATGCACCTTCCTGCCCTTCAACAGTGCGCCGACCAGCATGAGGTCGTCATAGGACGAATTGTTGCAGCTCCCTATGCACACCTGCCGTACTTCCTTGCCCTGCTCTTCTGTCACCGGGACCACCTTGTCCGGCATCGATGGCCTGGCAACCATGGGTATCAGTTTATCAAGAGCTATTTCTATGACCTCGTCGTACTCAGCATCAGTATCCGCAGACAAGGGCTTATAATCTTTTTGCCTTCCCTGGAGTCTGAAGTATTCAAGCACCCTCGCATCGGACGGAAAGATGGATGTTGTCGCACCAAGCTCTGCGCCGAGGTTCGCTATGGTTGCGCGCTCAGGCACTGACAGTGTCTTGACGCCGTCTCCGCCAAACTCGAAGATCTTGCCCACACCGCCCTTGACCGTAAGCCTGCGCAAAAGCTCGAGCATGATGTCCTTCGAGGCTACCCACGGCCTGAGCCTGCCGGTAAGTTTAACCTGCACGATAGCCGGCATCTTCGTATAATAAGGCATACCTGCCATTGCAACGGCGACATCGAGCCCGCCGGCGCCGATTGCTATCATACCGGTTGCGCCAGCATTCGGTGTGTGGCTGTCTGCACCGAGTAAGATGACACCGGGCCTTGCAAACCTCTCAAGATATACCTGATGGCATATACCGTTGCCGGGCTTTGAGAAATAGAGGCCGTATTTGTTGGAAAAGGTCTGAAGAAATCTGTGGTCATCCGCGTTCTGGAAACCGGTCTGCAGCATGTTGTGGTCAACAAACGCAAAAGCCCTTTTTGCCTTTACCTTCGGTATGCCCATTGCCTCGAACTGGAGTGCTGCCATGGTACCTGTTGCATCCTGAAGCAGGGTCTCATCCACCCTGAGCCCTATATCACTGCCCTGTTTCAATGTCCCTTCGACCAGATGCGACCTGAAAATTTTCATAACGAGATTCTCTGTCATCTAAAAACCCCTTTCTAAAAATTTTATTCAAAGAAGAGACTACATGAGGTACGTACTGTTAAATTTAACACAGAATTACTCAGGAATCAATACATCGTTCATAAAAACCGCAAATAAAAACTATAAGTGCGCAGGAGTATCATTAAAATTCTATACTACGGTGTCTGTTTTTTCAGGGTCTTATACTTAATCATATTCTTACCATCTTTTTTTACTGAATACATAAGACTGTCGGATTCTTTTATCAACTCGTCAATAT
>DAHXOM010000244.1 GCA_027364825.1 bacterium
TCGGAAGGCTGGTACACAACGTACTTTTACAGGCGTGAAACCTATTACAACGAACCCATAGATACCATACTCACGCACCTCGGGTATACCATGGTGAAACGCCTTGCACCGTCCTCCGTCTACATAGATTTATTTGGACATATAGATGAAGCCCTTGATGTCGGGACACTGAGTATATTCATTAAAGACGGCCGCTAAGGCGCGGTTAACGTTGCATCAGCAGATTATACATCTTCTGTCTTTTCTGAACCATAAAATCCCTGCGCAGCTTATCCTTGCAAAGGGTTATGGCCTTATCCATGTTTGAAATTGCATCATTCAGCCTGCCCGATTGCTCGTAGGCAAGTGCCGTCATAAGATAACCTGTTGAAGAATCCGGCTGGAGATCTATAAAAGTATGAGAGATATCCAATGCCTCTTCCGGCTTGTGCACCAAGAGCAAACTGTCCGCTGCAAGAGCAAATACGTGCTCATTTTCAGGCTGCAATGCGAGAGCCTTTCTACCATACATTACGGCGGCATCATACCTGGAAGTCTTAAAGTATACATCCGCATAAGAGCTGTACAGAAGAAAATAATAGTTTCTCACATCATAGCCGGCACCGGAATCCGGTGTTAAGACCGGGTCCAGTTCTCCGTAGTTTCTTATCAACACACTATGGAACGTATCCAGGGTTTGCAGTGCTGTATCATACATACCCGTGAGGTAATACACGGTAAACACCTTACTCCAGACAACGGGATCGTCCGGCGAGAGCAGTACTGCTTTCCGGGCTTGTTCTATTGCCGGATCCGCATACCTGCCTGCAACAAGAGTGTCTGCAAGGAATGCCCTGTCCCTCCCGTTGTCCGGCTGTGACCATACCTGGTATTTCCAGAAAGCAAGCTCATTTCTCCATGCACCTACAGACACAAGATCGATCGCGATAAAGGAGCAGAGAACGAGGGTAACGGACAGGATTACGGTATACTTCATTATTTTATTTCCGGGATTTCCAGCGCGATGCGGGGTCCTGTCATCGTCTCCCCGGCCTCCTGCCGCAGTTGATCCCGCTGAAAGCGGGACAGGGATGCCGGGACCACGGGTGTTTACCGTGTTGTCATAAAGCCATTTCATACCCATGGCAAAAAGCACTGCCGGCCCGATCACCGGGATATAAAGATAGCGGACTGCTCCCTGATAGGCAATCGGGATTATACCGCTGGCAAGGAAGAAGTTTATATAATACCACCCGATAAAAAAAAGGACCGTGTGATGTTTGTGCTGATACGTATAATATACCGAATAAAAAACGATGATCAAAAAAAAGATGCTGAGCAGAAACTGAGACGACAGTACCCTGATTATCGGATGATCCGGGTAAGCAATCATGTGAATATAAAAAGGGAAGAGCAATGCGAGAGGATACTGGGCAATACCCGCGATATTGGTGATCGTGGTCAGGATATGACTGGAGAGTGTGCCGCCGAACAGCGATGTCGTGAACCCCGTTTTGTGGACAAAAAACAGATATACCATGCCAACAAGAAGCGATAGGATCCAGAAGTAATATTTCTCCGCGATGTTCTTTACCAGGGGCTGTCCCGTGTAGATAAAGTCGTACCAGACGAGCAATACGGGAAAGACGACAATATTGGGCTTTACCAGCATGCCGGATAGAAAGCAAAGCAGGGAAACCCATTTGCCCGTTGACCACTGCTCTCTCCTGAATTTTATATACGACAGAACCGCGATAAGCAGAAAGAGCGTCGAAAGGGTGCTCTTCTGTTCCGAGATCCATGCCACGGTCTCGGCTTGCACGGGATGGAGCAGGAATACCAGTGCAGCCAGAAACCTGTAAAATCTTTCTTTCATAAAGAATCCGAGCAGGGTAAAAACGAGTATACTGTTGGTTATATGAAACAAAAGGTTCGTAAGGTGATAGCCTGCAGCGGACATGCCCCACAACTTGTATTCAAGAAGATACACCAGGCTGTCCACGGGCCGGACCATGTTGGCATAAGGCTGGAACAGGAATTTCAATACGTTTCCCCATACCAAATGCTTCAGGAACGGATTGTCGAATACATAGGCCGGATCATCAATAGAAATATGGCCGTACGTTAGAACTACACCAAAAACCAGGAGACCCACAGAAACGAGTATTGTTTGATATTTTATCTTTTCTATGAACGGTTTCATGTCTTAAACGCCGGTGAAAGATTTATACCATCAATAGACAGTCAAAGCAACCGCTCACACGGAGGTAACCCGATACATGCAACAAAGAAGTTTGCTCGTTCTCCTCCTCAGGCGGATTCGCCGCAGGCAAATCTCAAACCATCGAAAAGGAAGTGTTTTCTCCTCCGTTTGTGAAACAATAGCTCTGTTGCTAAATGGGGTTCTACCCGTAGGATGTCTTATCTTTGTCTCAGGACAAGAAGTAGTCCACGCAGAATACTATGAAAAAATATCAGGCAGTTCGCAGGTGTTTCCCTTCACTTCGGATCAAACACTTCCTTTTCTATATCTATGTATCCTTCTCGGTTATTCCAGAAATGCTCCTGTCTTTCAAATGCATATTTCTGTTCAGCGGTCAGTTTGTACTGCTTCTTTTCAGATCGATTATCGTTATTTCCGGCGGTGACATGAAACGCATCGGAGTCCCCAGGTGCCTGCCCCCCTGTTCACATACAGAGCGGAATTGTTGCCGAGATCCAGGTAGCCGGCATCAATAATATACGACAGCTTTGTAATCAAACTGAAGGGGAAGAGCTGTCCCTTGTGTGTATGTCCGGAAAGCTGGAGATCGAAATGCCCCCTGCTCTCCGGATCAACAACAGGTCTGTGCTTGAGCAGGAGTGTAAACCCCGTTAGAAAAGGCGGTGATTTAGGATTAGCTTTTTCTCCAATCGGTTCGGATATACTGTCTCCAACATGGCTGTCCGGTTTTTCTAAAGGGGTAACCCGGTCTCTCGGAAATTTCGAGAGCAGTGCCTTCTCGGATACCTCCCGGTAAACACCGAAAGGCTTGCCCGCGGGGTCATCAATCCCTGCAATATTGATGATGCCCTGCACCGTGACACCTTCGCCCCTCAGGACGGTAAAGCCTGCCTTCCTGGTAAAATCCATCGCATGTTCAATACCCGCGTAAAATTCATGGTTCCCTGTTATCGCAAAACTACCATACTTCGGGTTAATCTCTTTGATCATCTCCGCAAGCCCGGAAAGGCTGTTGATTTGACCATCGACGAGATCACCTGTTGATACGAGAATGTCCGGACCTGCCTCTTTAACCTTGTCGATAATATTCTTTAATCCCTGCTTTCTTATGATCAAGCCCAGATGCACATCGGAGATCTGTACTATTCGCAGGCTGTTCATACCCCGGGGCAGCTTGGATGTATTTATTGCAACCCGCTCTGTATGGACGTTTCTTGCTTCAAAATATCCGTAGAGAGATATTGTCAGGGAAACGAAAAGCGGTACATAGAATGAGGTCTTCGCAGACGGTATGAGACAAGATAGCTCTTTATGGCTTAAAACAGAGATCAGGTATACAATAGAATGATACATATCGGTTATAAAGGCCGCGCATACAAACAGGAACAATGCCCCCATCCATGTATACCCGAGATATGCGATGAATCTTGCCATGATCTCCTGATGGTATTTCTCCGAATAGTACACAAGAAGCGGGGAAACAATCATGAGAAGCATAAACACGGCCAGTGATAAGCTCACGACGGGACCAAAGCCCAGAGCAGCCCTTGCCTTTAAAAACACATACAGGTGTGCCGATGTGTATATCAAAAAGAAAATAGACAGAAAAATCTCCAATACAGCCTCTCTGTTTTTAAT
>DAHXOM010000247.1 GCA_027364825.1 bacterium
GTGCTATCACGGGATGTAATTGAAAATAACAAATATCTCCGTTGGTATAAACTGATTATTATTTATATAGCTATCTTCGCAATTACCCTCTGGTATCTCTCCTATTACAGGAACATGCTTTATTCCTTGAGTGCAGATGAAGGGATATTCCTTTATGGTGCAAAGAGGGTGCTGGACGGCCAGATTATTTACAGGGATTTCTTTTCATATTTCTTCCCGGGGAATTATTACCTCCTCGCTATCATTTATAAAATATTCGGTTACAGCTTTACTGTAGCCCGTGAGGCTGCAATTATCATAGATAGCTTTATAAACGTCCTGGTTTTTTATCTTTCCTATAGGGCATTAAAGGCATGGTATGCAATTCTGCCTCCTTTATTTTTTCTCATCCTCGGGTTTCCGAATTGGATTCAATTCAGTCATTTTTGGACCGGTGACTTATTCTTACTTCTCTCGATTGTTTTTTTTCTGTGGCATCTCGAAGGCAATAAAACGTATTATCTCTCTATTGCCGGTGCACTGCTTGGTTTTACAACCTTATTCCAGCAGGCAGCAGGATTATACGGAGTTATCATATTCGCGGTTATTCTGCTTTTAACAAAACGAAAGGGAACAAAATTCCTTCGGAGCACGGAATTGTTTGTTCTGATGTTTGCCCTCCCGGTTTCAGCCATGTTCGGGTACATAGCTGTCAAGGGTGGTCTGGGTGACTTCATAAGACAGCAAATGTTCATCGTTTTAAATGTTTATCCGAATGTTGCGGCATTCAGCCCGTTTCTATTTATATTTAATAAGGCATATCCAATAAATATACTTATCGGCATCTACTTTTTCGGCTCAATCATAGCAGGAGCTATGTTGCCCGTTTTCTATAAGAGGCTGTCATATCCTGTTATAGCAACAATAGCAGGCAACCTAATCCTTTTATTGACGATAAGCTATTCTCTCGATGTCGAACACATTGCAACGGCAATGCCTTTATTTCTTATCATGGTGCTTTTACCTGTTCGGTATTGCATAAATTACACAAAGACATACCAACAATATGCATATAAGCCGCTGTATTATATATCCGGAGTTATTGGTATATGTATGCTCTTATGGGGATTCGGCAGTATGGGAGTGAATATAAAACACATCAAGGCGCAAGCACATAAGATTAATATCAACGGAACAAAGGTATGGATGTTCAGCGAGGAAAGGGCATATAAAATCGGACAGTTTTTGCGGGAGGAGCGGAAGATTATAGATAATAAAACCGATGTGTTTGTGTATCCGTATGCCCCCTTGCTCTATGTGTTTTTAGATCTAACCAACCCTACTCACTACGATTTTATCTATATACAGCTTGGCATTGAGGGAGCAAACTCGTATGTTTTAAATAACATCATAAAAGAGCTTCAACAAAAACATGTTCATTGTTTAATCAAGCATGGTTGGCCTGAGCATTACACGCAAATGCTCATGTCTTTAAAGCACATAATACCATACCCGACCATACTTGATGAATTTGTTAAATCCAATTATACAGAATTATGGACAATCGGGGAATATGGTATATTGGAGTTAAAATGAAAACAATAAAACCCCTCTGAGATAACGTAACTGAGACACCTACCGTATAATAAAAAGTGTAGAAGGCGGTAGGAGGAAAACATGAAAAATGAAGGGATAAAAGCAGTACACCAAGCAAGGGAAAGCGGGGGGATAAACCGGGTTTCTGTATGCCCGGAGGTTTTTAAGCAAGGCCCCACTACATCGTGGTGCAAAACAT
>DAHXOM010000153.1 GCA_027364825.1 bacterium
AATATGGGATACTCCCTGTCGGGAGGCGAACGGAGGCGCGTGGAGGTTTCGCGGGCACTGGCGGCAAAGCCCGATTTTATGCTACTCGATGAGCCGTTCGCCGGTATAGACCCCATAGCTGTCAATGAGTTGAGAGAGATCCTGTTTTCACTGAGAGAGAAAGGTATCGGCATCATCATATCCGATCATAATGTACGGGAAACCTTGAATGTTTGCGATAAGGCTTATATTATAAATAGCGGCAGAATTATAGAAGAGGGGGATCCAAAACAGATAGCAACCAGTGAAAAGGCCAAACGTATATATCTTGGCGAGGATTTTAAGCTATGATAGAAATAAAACATGAGGTAAGCTTAAGACAACAGCTTGAATTAACCCCGCAGCTTATTCAGGCATTGAGACTGCTGCAGTTAACGAGACTGGAGCTCGAGCAGGAACTGAAAACAGAGCTCGAGATAAACCCGTTCCTTGAGGAGGAACCCATGGAACAGGAGTCGCTGGATGCAGAACTCGAGGTAAATGCATACAATGACCGGACATCTGCCGGAGGCGGGGAAAAGGGCATTGTAAAAAGGGAAGAAGACCCCATAGAAAATACAGCACACCGGGAAATGGGGCTCCATGATTATCTTCTCTGGCAGCTCGGCTTATCGATGAATACCGAACAGGAAATCCAGATAGGAGAGGCCATCATAGGGAATATAAACGACGAAGGCTACCTTTCATCCCCTGTAGAGGATATCGTAACTTTCACGGGTTCAAACACAGAAGATGTGCAAAAGGTTCTCGCTCAAATCCAGGACTTTGATCCTTCGGGAGTCGGAGCAAGAGACCTTAAAGAGTGCCTGCAGATCCAGGTCAGGCACCTTGGGATAGACGACCCTGTCATAAACGGCATACTGACGGATCACATGAACGAACTTGAAAAAAGGGATTATTCCTCAATAGCAAAAACATTCGATGTGAACGTTGAACTCGTTACCGCAGCAGCAAACATCATAAAACACCTGAATCCAAAACCCGGGAACACGTACAGCTCGGGCGAGGAAAATTATATCGTACCGGATGTCATGGTTACAAAAGTAGGCGAAAAACTTGTCGTGGAACTCATAGAAGAAGGTGTGCCAAGGCTGAAAGCAGCGGATTATTATGCAAAAAAACTGCTCGATCAGACCAGTGACAATGACATCGCAAAAAAATTCATACGGGACAAACTGCAGGGAGCCCGATGGTTGATCAAAGCAGTGGAACAACGTAAGAACACCATAAAAAAGGTGGTGCAGGCCATCGTGGAAAGACAGAAGTCATTTTTTGAATACGGCGAACAATACTTTGAACCGATGGTTTTAAAGGATGTAGCGAACGACATTGGTGTCCATGAAACGACGGTGGGAAGAGTGACAAACGGGAAATATGTTCAAACTCAATGGGGAATCTATGAGTTAAAATACTTCTTCAGTCCTTCCCTGAAAACAGACAACGGCGACCTGCTCTCAACAAAACTGGTGAAGCAGAAAATAAAAGAGCTTATCGATAACGAGAGCCATTCCGCACCGCTGTCAGACACGGACATCGTAAGGGTACTGAAGACGGAAGGCATCAATATAGCAAGAAGGACGGTCGCAAAATACAGGGAGATTATGAATATCTCTCCCGTACATATACGCAGGGTAAAAGCATCGTAATGGCGAACAACAATAATAAAAAAGATAATGTCATCGTAAAGGACATAATAGCAATACTAACCTTGTCTGTTTCCATATTCGTGCTGATAAGCCTGCTGTCGTACGATCAACACGATGCAACATGGTTCCATGACGTCCCTGGCAACCTCTACCATAATATGGGTGGTAAAATAGGGGCCAACATTGCAGAGCTTTTATTCCTTACATTCGGCATCTCCGGGTATGTCATCGGCGTGCTCGGTATCATGATATTTTTTGCCATGCTTCTGAAAAGTACATGGAAGCACCGGTGGACGCGTATTACAGGGCTGGTCTTGTTTATCCTGTCGCTGTCGTTCACCATATCCTCTATATACGCGCCTTCCCAGAACTTAAACATGAGGACCACGGGCGGCTGGATAGGTTATACCCTGACCAATAAGCTGCACCCGTACCTCGGAAATACCGGGACAGCGGTTATTGCCGTCACCATACTGCTCATTTCTATCGTTCTGATGTTCAGAAAACCCATAACACAATTTATACTTTTCACGGCCGGTTTGACGGCAGCGGCTGTCATTGGTACGGGAAATTTTGTACAACGAATAAAAACCCAGATCATCGTCTTGAGGGAAAAGAAAAAGAGGGTAAAGGAAAAATTAGGGATAAAGGACAGAACACTCGATATCGTTATCCAGCCTCCAAAGAAAAAAGAAGCACATACGGAACACAGTAAAAAAAAGGAAGAACCCGTGCAGGAAGAACTTTTTAAAGCAATCCCGGGAGACTTCAAGAAACCTTCCCTGCAGATGCTCGATGATTACGAGGCCAGAGATATTGAATATGATACCGCGTCATTGCAGTTCAATGCACGCACCCTTGAAAAAAAACTGTCGGATTTTAATGTAAACGGGAAGATAACGAACATCAGGCCCGGCCCGGTCATTACCATGTATGAATTTGAACCGGCAGCCGGTGTTAAGGTAAGCCAGATCATGAATCTTTCGGACGATCTCGCCCTGGCCATGAAGGTCCCCAGTGTTCGCATACAGCCGCATATCGTGGATAAAGCTGCAGTGGGCATAGAAGTACCGAACGCATCACGAAGGATCGTTTATCTGAGGGAGGTCCTGCAATCAAAAAAATTCAGGGACAGCTCTTCCCTGCTTACCATATGCCTCGGGGTGGATACAACCGGTCAGCCGGTTGTGACGGATCTTGCAAAGATGCCCCACCTTCTGATAGGAGGTTCTACCAACTCCGGTAAGAGTGTGACCATGAATGCCATCATCATGAGTCTATTGTTCAAGGCAACACCGGACGAGCTGAAGTTTATCCTGGTCGATCCCAAGATGCTTGAGTTTTCACCGTATAACGACATCCCCCACCTTCTGCACGAGGTAATAACAGAACCCAAAAAAGCCACCTATATCCTCAGGTGGGCGACAGAGGAGATGGACAGGAGATACAGGACAATAAACACGGCGGGAGCGAGGAACATCTCGGTTTACAACCAGATGATACGGTCGAAGAAGGTACAGGATGAAGAATCCCGTGAACTGCCAAAAATCGTGATCATCATAGACGAGCTTTCGGACCTCATGTTTACAGCACCGAAAGAGGTTGAAGAACACATCATCAGGCTTTCCCAGAAAGCCCGTGCAGCCGGTATACACATCATATTCGCAACCCAGCGTCCGTCCGTTGATGTCATCACCGGTACGATCAAATCAAACTTCTCCTCGAGAATAGCCCTGAAAGTTCCTCAAAAGACCGATTCAAGGATCATACTCGATCAATCAGGCGCAGAAGAGCTGCTCGGTGCCGGGGATATGCTGTTTATAGCACCTGGAGAATCACAGCCCATACGGGTACACGGTGCCTATGTGTCGGACAGCGAGGTCATGCGGGTAACGGAACATCTCAAGAAAATGAGAAAGCCGACGTATGAAATCGAGATCTCGGATGAACCGGAACTCACCGCAGGACAGGATGACGAATTAACGGATGAACTGTACGGCAAGGCACTTGAGATCATAAAGGAAAGCGGCTCTGCATCCATATCCCTGATTCAAAGAAGACTCAGGGTCGGTTATAACAGGGCTGCACGCATGGTGGAGAAGATGGAGAAGGACGGAATCATTTCAAGGGGGGACAGCGCCAATAAAAACACTATCGTATCGAAATAATAGTAAGGACTCAAAGGAGGAGTATATGAAAAGTATAAAGGCTTTGACACTGGCAGGTATTGTTCTGTTACTTTGTTCAAATGCAAGAGCAGGCATGAATGCAAATGCTGTTGCAAAAAAAGTACAATCGCTGTACGACAAAACTTCCTCAATGGAAGCTAACTTTGTACAAACAGCGGTCATGAAGACCCTCTCCATCTCCGAACAGGACAACGGCATCGTATATATGAAAAAGGACGGAAAGATCAGATGGGAGTATAAAAACCCCAAAGAACAGCTCATCGTCAGCGACGGCAAGAAGATATGGTTTTATATGCCGTCCGACAAACAGGTTATTATCGGGAATTTTGAAAAATCTTTCAAATACAAACCGACACAGACCTTCCTGACAGGAATGGGTAAAATACTCGAGGATTTTAATGTCAAATTCAGCACCAACAAAGAACTCTCGACTACAAAGAATGAATATGCCCTGGAACTTACACCCCGGAAAAGCACCGAAGGCGCACCGGCAGAAATTCTGCTCGCCGTAGATAAAAAAGATTTCCTGATTGTAAAGAGCGTGGTGATTGATAAGTTCCATAATGTCACGGAGATTGCTTTCAAGAATATAAAGCTGAACACCGCACTGCCGGACAGTCTCTTTACGTTTACACCGCCCAAGGATGCAGAGATCATCCATAGTCCGGGACAATGATAGAACCGTCTTCACACCCTATGAAAACCATATCACTGGAAAGACATAACAGGCACACTGCGCTTATAACCATAAACAACCCCGAAAAGCAGAACGCGTTTGATGCCGGCCTGCTTACAGACTTAAAAGCAAAGCTGAGGGCTGTGGAAAATGATAAGACCTGCAGGATCTTGTATATAACGGGATCCGGAGACAGGGCCTTCTCCACCGGCGTTTTTCTAAAGGACCTTATTGAATTCGACACCACATCCGATGCACGGAACTTTGCCGCTCTTCTCGAATCCGCCATGGACAGGTTGTTTAACTTCCCAAAACCGGTCCTTGCCCTCATCAACGGTTATGCACTGGGAGGAGGGTTCGGGCTGGCAATGTCCTCGGATATACGGATTATGACCGAGGGTTCGAAGATAGGGTTCCCTGCAGTAAAAATAGGTGCAATACTACCTTCCGGATGCACCTACAGGCTCATCAGCCTTGTCGGTGCGGGGCATGCCAAGGAACTCCTGCTGACCGGCAGGCACGTTACAGCCGAAGAAGCGCTTAAGATCGGCATGGTCAACTACGTTGTCAGGGACAAAAAAGCACTTTTCGAGAAGGCCGACGAACTTGCCGAACTTATCATGGAAGGGTCCCCGCAGGCACTCTCCATGACAAAGATAACGGTAAACAAGCATGCGAACGAGCTTATCTACAGGTACGGTCTGTATTCTCCCGACAACTTTGCCTATCTGTCCGATACCAGAGACTGGCAGGAACGCATACACCGGTTCATGAACAGGAAGAAGACCGGCAAAAAACGCTGAGATACACGGAAGATACCGGACACCATGACCAATAAGAACAGCATTTCCATTATACCTCTCGGCTGCCCCAAGAACGATGTCGACAGCGAATTGATCGCAGGGGCATTCAAAAAAGCCGGTTACAGCATAGAATGGGATACGATAAAGGGTGAAACAGTCGTTATCAATACCTGCGGTTTCGTTCAGGACGCAATAGATGAGTCCCTGGATGCGATCATGCAGGCGATCAAGGCCAAAAGAGAAGGGCTCGTAAAAAGAGTGGTGGTAACAGGCTGTCTCGCACAACGTTTTGGAGAAAAGCTGTCCTCCCGGTTAAAAGAGGTCGACCTCTTCGTCGGTGTAGCTGGCTTCGAGAAAATCCCTTCCCTGCTCAACAGCCATCAAAAGCATGCATTCATTCCGGAGAAGCCGTTCACCGCTTACCCCGAAAAGCTGAAAAGGGTAGCTTACCGGAGCACACATTCCGTCTATCTGAAGATAGCAGACGGATGCAGCAACAGATGTTCTTACTGCGTAATACCCTTTATCAAGGGAAACCTGAAGAGCAGGAACAGACAGGACATTATCGATGAGGCCAGGGCTCTGGCAGACAGGGGTGCTGTCGAGTTGAATCTTATAGCCCAGGATACGATGAATTTCGGCATGGACAGGGGGGAGAAGGAACTGATAGCCCTTTTATCCGGACTGGAAAAGATCGACAAAATAAAATGGATCCGGCTCAACTACCTGTACCCATCCCATATTACGGACAACTTCCTTTCCTTTGTTTCGGAAAGTGAAAAAATAGTGAAATATTTTGATATGCCTGTTCAGCATATATCGGACCGCATCTTAAAACGAATGAACAGGACAATGACCGCAAGCGATGTTCAACAGCTCATAAAACGCATCAAGAAAAAGATCCGCCAGCCCTTTTTGAGGACAACGGTAATCGTCGGTTTTCCAGGAGAGACTGATGAAGATTTTAACAAACTTCTGGCGTTTTTCGAGGAATATGCTTTCCATCGTATCGGTGTTTTCCCCTATTCTCCTGAGGAACCTGCTCCGGCATCAAGACTGAAAGACCGGATCCCGAAGGAAATCGTCCTTGAAAGACTCAACAGGATTAACGAGAACGCGCAGAAGATAATGCACAGCTTATCTTCCGATTTTATTGATAAAACCTATGATGTCCTTATCGAGGGTACAGACCCGGATGACCCTTCCGTAATCATGGCCCGTCCGTGGTTTTTTGCTCCTGAGATAGACGGCTATATCCTGATCTATGGCCAGGGCAGCCATGCAAAAGGGCAATTCAGGAAGGTCCGTATCACGGACGCAGTCGGTGTCGACCTCGTGTGTGAGTTTACCCGTTAATTATCTTTTACTCCGTCATGAAAGACTCATTTCGATGGTAGTGGTTGCGCAGCC
>DAHXOM010000252.1 GCA_027364825.1 bacterium
TTCCTTTTCAAGATTATACACATCGGCATCCAAAATTCTGGATATAATACTTTCAATGGTATCCTTCTCATTATAAACCGGTACGACAATTGAGAGCTTCACCCGTCAATCCTCTATTTTTAATGAAAATCTTTTCAGCATGACATTCGTTTGTTCGCAGATCTGTTTCATCTTTTTTATTTTATCCTCTTTTATCTTCGGGGTTGATATAATAACCTGATTAATGTTTTTATTTTTTATGATGTCTTCAAGACTGCCAATCCCTCCGGCTACGGGATACCCGTGGATGGATCTCCCCTGCTTCATCGTGTCATCATCTATAAAACATACCGGGGTCAATTCCAATTGTTCATTGTTCAGTATTTCATTGATCGCAAATTCACCGCTGTCACCAGCCCCATAGATAACCACCCTTTTGTACTCTTTCCCATTACTTTTTTTGAACAGGTAATCGAACGATTTATAGGTGTATCTGGACAATGCCATAAGTATGAACAGGATTATCGCATAAATAATAAAAACCGTCCTTGAATAATCCGTAAACCTCCATACCAGCAGAATGGCAAGCATGCTCAAGCCAACGCCTATTACAATACCTTTAATAATAGTCCATATCTCCTGAGTCCCCGTATATTTCCATACGCCTTTATAAATACCTGCTATATAAAAAGACACAATCTGGATACCGAGTATAATGGGCAGGGATTTAAAAAGCATTACAATATTCGTCTTGAATGCATTCCCTTCAAATCTGAGAATATAAGCTCCGTAGATTGATATAAATATGATGACGAGATCGAGCATGATTTCAAAGATCCTTCTCTTGTATGTTACATTCACAATGATCGATATTGCCCCCGTTTCGTTTTCGTTTATTGTGTGTACCTTGATCTTGGAAAGATAAACACCGAGAAACACAAGGGTGATGGTGAACAGGAAGATCAACTCGATATAAATATAGAACGACACAAATCTACCAAGATATGCAAGTATGCCGGACAGTATGCTTATCATGTATATGACTATAACCGCACCCCGTTCGGATAAACCTACTCTTACAAGCCTGTGAGAGGTATGGTCCTTCCCTCCCTTCATTGCATCAAGCCCGGCCAGTTTTCTTGTAAACACCACATAACTGGTATCAAAAATGGGTATCAGGAAGATCAGTACCGGGAGTATCACTATCTGGAGCAGCTGTCCCGGCAGCTTGATCTCGGGCACAAGAACAATACTGCTGAGCATAAATCCGATAAACAGGCTGCCGGAATCACCCATGAATATAGAAGCAGGATTGAAATTATAAACGAGAAATCCGAGGGCAGCTCCTATCAACGAGGCCAATAAAACAGCTGTTGATGATTGGGCGTTACCAAACAGGCATAAAAAGATAACAACGCCCGTAATACTTGTTATACCTGCGGACAGCCCATCCATATTATCCAGCAGATTGAACGCATTGGTAATGCCGACAAGCCATATGACTGTTATAATGATATCAAGGGCTGCATTCCCCGTAATATCCCATTGGAGTCCGAATACTATTATAAATGCCGCTACAGCTATTTCGACGATAAGCTTTATAGGCGGAGAAAGATGCCTGAAATCATCTATCATTCCAAGCACGAATATGACAGTTCCCGCACCGATAATAATGATTGTATGGTTGTCCCATCCGGACATAATCGTAAATGCTGCAATTGTCGCAACATAGATAGCCACACCTCCAAGCAACGGGATCGGGGTGGTATGCCACCTATCACTCTTGGGATGGGATATAACACCAAAGTAAACCGCAATACGCTTCACGATGGGTACACTGATAACGGCAATAATAAAAGATATGAGTGGTGTTATATAAGCGTACATTATTCCAGCACTTCCGCATATAGTGTTTTTATGTCTGTTATCAACCTGTCGATGGTGAAAAATTTACTCACAAATATCCTCCCTCTGCTCCCCATTTCATAGCCAATTTTTTTATTATTTACAAGATAGTTAATCGCCGTTACTATGGATTGCACATTGGCAGGCGGCACAAGTATGCCTCTTTCACAAAGAGTAACGCCATCCGGGATTAAACTTAACTTATCCCCGAGTAAATCTCGCACACCTCCTACATCCGTAGCGATAACCGGCTTCTCACAGGCAAGTGCCTCTATAACCGCTACCGGAGCACCTTCGTTCAGGGAACTTAATACAACTATATCTGTGTCACGATACACGGGGACGACATCCTTTTTGTATCCGAGAAAGTCAACCCTTTGCCGAATACCGAGTTTTTCTGCAAGCTGTACAAGTCCCTCTTTTAAGAGACCATCCCCGACGATAACAAGCCTTGATGAGAACTGAAGCCTGCCGAATGCCTGAATAAGAAATTTATGTCCTTTGATAGGAACAAGCCTGCCAACGATTGTAATAAAGACCTCGTTACCGGCAGTATCGGTTCTTCTGTGCGATACATCGGACAATTTTCCGATAGTAAGGAATGGTTTTAGATCATAACCATTATAGATAACCTTTATCTTGCTCCCGGAAGCTATGTGGTATTTGTTTGCGAGTTCATACTTTAACGTTTCGCTCACAGCTACAATTCTGTCCGTAAACAAGGCCAAAAGCCTTTCTATCCCTATAAAAGCAGAGGTAACAAGCCTGTTAAAATATCCATTGAATACATGACCATGAAACGTGTGGATAAGCTTTATGCTCTTTTTCCCGAACCTTGCATGAACAAGGTTGTATAAAATTACTGCACTCCTGCCGACCGCTCCTGCTTTTGCAGTATGCGTATGGACAATATCCGGCTTGAACTCCCGTAAGAGCTTATAGATAGAAAAAATAGACTTAAGATCTCCGATAAAAGAAAGCTCCCTTTTCAGTGTATTGAGATACACCGGTTTAACATCGTATTGCTCAAGCAGATAATCCATGTTCTCTTCGCCCTCCGACACATCACCAACAACGAGTTTTGTTTCGAACGTATTGTTCAGATAATGGGTCAAAAGGATCGTATGTATGGCAGGCCCTCCGATGTTGAGCCTTGCAATAATCCTCAAAACTTTTATTTTATCATCCTGAGATTTCATGGTTAATGTTATTTGATTTTTGAGTTTCTTTTATCTTGAATCTTGCATCTTAAGTTTCGAATTTCTTTCCTCTCTTTTAATATTGAATCTTGAATTTTGAGTCTTGAATTTCTTTCCTCTCTTTTAATGTTGAATCTTTAATTTTGAGTCTTGAATTACTTCATACCCTGTATTTAACATACTGCCCGAGCACTGCCTCTATCGCCTTCCTTCTGTGACTGATAGTATTCTTTTCATCCCCGGACAGGATAGCAAGGCTCCTGTCATAACCGTCCGGAATAAAAATAGGGTCATAGCCAAAACCGTTGTTACCTTCCGGTTTCATGGTTATCCTGCCGCCCAGTTCCCCATAACCGGTAAGATACCCTCCATCTTTTAGCGTTATAACTACATACGCTTTGAATACAGCCTTTCTATCCTCAGACTTAATATGTTTCATCTTCTCGAGCAAAGCGGCATTCCTGTCACGATCGGAACCTTCTATAAATCTTGCCGATATAACCACGGGAAAACCACCAAGTGCGGGGACCTCTATTCCCGAATCCTCTCCCAGAGCATCAGCCCCGAGTCTTGAAGTTAAATAAGAGGCTTTGATCTTAGCATTTTCCTCATACGACACAACGCCTTCTCGAACATCTATTTTTATATCGGGCATCCGAGCGATAATACCGTGCCTGGTCAATATCTCTTTAATTTCTTTAAACTTGGCAACATTGCCTGTTGCAACAACAATAACGCCCATCTCGCTCTGTCAACTCTTGATTTCTTAAACTTTTGAACCCTGG
This sequence comes from bacterium, assembly GCA_027364825.1. Lineage (GTDB taxonomy): Bacteria > JAMCPX01 > JAMCPX01 > JAMCPX01 > JAMCPX01 > JAJYLM01. The sequence continues at coordinate 3,869 of DAHXOM010000252.1, forward strand.
ACTTTTAAACTTATTATCATTTCATTCCCTTATAACCCTTTTGTATGCCATTAAACAATTGTTCGACAGACTGATACCTGTTTTCGGGAAGTTTTTCAAGGCATTTTATGCCTATATCAGAGAGCCATTGCGGAATTTCCTTGTTAATCTTATTCATAGGTTCGGGCGTGGTATGTACATGATGATAACCGATATCTCCCTGTGTAAAGGGCGGCTTGCCGGTAAGCAATTCATACAGGGTACATCCGAAAGAGTAAATATCGGTCCTTGCGTCTGTTTTCTCTCCGAGTATTTGTTCCGGCGACATATAAAGCGGCGTGCCGCCGACAATGGTCTCACCATGCTTTATCTCTTCCAACGCTTTTGCAAGTCCGAAATCCATGAGTTTGGCGACTCTTTTCGGCGTCCACATGATATTCGAAGGTTTTATATCCCTGTGTATTATTCCTTTTTCATGGGCATAGGCTAACCCTTTAAGCATTTGTACAACGACAAATATGGAAAGCTGCACGGGCATACCTGCTGGGTAGTCCTCGAGAAACTTCTTTAAAACCATACCTTCCACGAATTCCATAACTATGAAGAATGCACCCTTGTCCTCACCGACATCGTAAACCGTGACAATATTGGGATGGTTCAGGGAAGCAGACGTCCTTGCCTCTCGTATGAAAGCATCGATACGTTTTGGATCGGATGCGCCGCCGGTAGACATAATCTTAATCGCAACAACCCTTCCGAGTACGATATCCTGGGCTTTTATCACAATGCCCATACCGCCTCTTCCAAGCTCCTGGACCAGTTTGTATCTCTTGGAAAGTATCCCCCCTCCTGTATCCGACAGCAGCACTGTCTGTGCATACTGATCAATAACGGAAGGAGAAGGAGACGGTGTCTGGCTTATACGCTTGAGCCGGTCCATTCGTTCATTTACGTCCGAATAAGCAGGATCGATTCTGATGATTTTATTGTATATTCCCACTGCATCTTTTGCCCTGCCCTCTTCCTCATAAATATTGGCAAGCTTGTAATATAATTGCAGGTTTGATTCAGAGAGAGCTTTGCCGGAAAGTATTTGCTCTACCAGCAAACCGGCATCCTTGTACATGCCCTTTTCCATAAGCAGATCAAGCTTTAATACCTGTGCCTCGCCGCTCTGTTTATCAGCCTCACCGGCTGACTCCAGTATGGATAAAGCCTTGTCTATATAACCTATCTCTTTAAACAGGGATGCGGAAATAACATGTTTACCCGCCTTCGCATAAAGCTCTGCAGCCTTCATTTTTTCCCCGATTGAAGAATAGAGCCTTGCGGCATCATCCAACCTCCCCATCTTCTCATAGGCCTGAATGGCCTCACGTTTCATACCGCTATCTTCATAATACGATGCCCTAATGATGGAGGCTCTATCATTCCAGCCGGCCTTTTCCATAACATCCGCCGCTGATTTCTTATCGTTGATTGAAAGGTAAAGGTCGCTCGCTTTTGCCCAGTTTTCAAGCTTTGAATAAAGCTCCGCAGCATACTTTCCTAACCCTGCCTTTTCTGCTGTCTCTGCTGCCTTTTGCATATTACCTATGGCAATATAAGCCGGGATTGCCCTCATAGCATAATTCGTTATTGCCCTTGGAATCGTGTCCCCTTTAGGAATAATAATCGAAGCCTCGTACGCAGAAGCTATCTTGGCTTTGTCATCAAGCTTGGTGTAAAGCTCTCCCGCACGAAGGTTAAACCCCGCAGCCATGTAGGTATCTGCAGCCTTCCCTATCTCCCCTGTTGTTTCAAGCATATTCGCTGCCTTTAATAATTCACCCGTCTGGAGCAGGTTTTCTCCTGCCTGTTTGTACATGGATAATTCCCTGTAGAGCTCCCCTGCCTCTTTATGGAAGCCTGTCTGCTCAAGTGCAGAAGCCTGCTTATCTTTCATGCCAAGCCGCTTGTAGAGCTGCGCTGCGTAGTACACGGTCCCTGCCTTGTAGTATGCGTCTGCAGCGGGTTGAAGATTACCCGACCTTTCATAGAGTTTTCCTGCATTGAGATAGTCACCTATCTTCGAAAGCCTGTCAGCTTTTTTTGTTAACGAAAAGGTGTTCGTTCCCGAAACCGACGGCTTTTTTCGCTTTACCAGATGAAGAACAGCTAATAACAGGGCTGAAAACAAAACCGCACCCCACATAATCTGCGTGCCGAGATTTGTTATCCTGCCGTTGTAGTTCACCAGTGCTTTTTGAATATAATCTATATAGGGCATTACCTGTGCGAATACGGCCTTCATGAATATCTGGATAGCTTAAAATCCGCCGATTTGCAACAAGGTTGTACAATGAGATACAGCGGCAGTGCTTACCCCGATGGGATACGCCTGCCCAACCCTGTACGCAGCAGGGTCTATTGTTTTTTCAATAACGGCTGCCCGGTCAAAGTATTAAACCGCGGCAGTAATTGCGCTCGGTGTGTACCGCCAAAGCCGAGATAAACCGGCTGAGCGGAATCTATGCCGCAAACAGGCTGTCCGTTGTTGGTCAAAACACCGTTTACAGTCACGCGTGCACAACCGCAGTTTGTCCCGTTGTTGTTTACGCTGAAATCGTAGATATAGGTATCTGCAGAGCTTACGGTAATCGTGCCGCTCACGGGCCACATATACCCTATACTCCCACAGGAGGAATTACTAAAAATCAGATGATTGAGGCCAACGGTTACCTTCCCTGAAAAATCGGGCGGTCACGGCGGCGGACTTACCAGCTGTCCGGAAAGCGTTTCTTCGTTTGTCTCGCCAAATACCCCGCTGCCATCGACCGTAAAGGTGGTTCCGGAAAATTGTTCCTGCAGGTTTACAACCTGGCCGATGCCGCTGCGAACATTCATAGAAGCCGCTGTATTGGAGAAAATCGTGCCGCTTAATTGAGACACTCTGCCGTCATTTTCACTGTAGTTCAGATTATTCATAGTGCCGGTTATGTCGTAATTATAGGCATACCAGCCACTGCCTGTTTCGGTTGAAAGCTTATAACCGGTCGTGTAATCGGTAATCGTTGATGCAGGGGTGCAGTGCATGTTCATGTTGGCATTAAAATCGAGTGCATTGTTCAAAGAAAACGATTGGGCGTCCGGGCTGAATCCCTGTGCATTCCATGAAGCCGAATAATTTTCATTGTCTTGTTCCTGCGAACCATCTCCATATTGATCCTGCATGCCGAGATTTCCGTTTTCTGAGATTGCGGCATTGCCGTCGAGATAGCTGTAATTTCCGTTTTCTGTTAAAGCACCGTTCGCTGTCTCGGTTATGCTGGTTAATGTTGAATAATCATAACTTCGATTCTGTGCATTAATCCATGACAGGGTAACATCCGTAATATACGAAGTGTTGTTTACCTGAAGACCTCCGGAAACGGTCGTCGGTGTTACATCCGTCATAACATAATAGGAGGGAGCATTGTTCAGGGGATCTGCGGAGCTGACGACGCCTGTTATTTCATAAGCAGCCATCCAGCCGTAGGAGAGCGGTGAAGCTGGATAAATTTGCTGCAGTGCGGTTATTATGATACTGTTGTTCTGATCGTTCGAAAGATGCGCAGCGGGCAATCCGTTGAGGAATGAAGGGACACGTCCGCCCGGAGAGGAAGTATTGCCGCAATTCGAAAAAGCCCAGATTAAACCGACCATACCGAAACCAAGCAAAATCAACCTGCCGAAGCTTACTTTTATTACCTTCATAGTTTTCTCCTTTCTTTGTTTTACGGAGTAAATTGTGTAATCAATGCCGTGTTGAGTCCAAACAGATAATAGACGGTGTACGGAGTACCTGCCGTAGTTGCAAACGGGACGCCTGACTGGGTCATAAGCGGATAAGTAAGTGTTATGGGTGAAAACTGTGGTAAACCAGGACTGCCCTGGCCGTCGGCCGCTATACTCTGCATATTATCGGAATCCGTTGTTGTGAGGATCGCATACGGCAATGTTGCTGTGGAAAGGAGCGGCGATGTTGTTGTCGTTACTTCGAGTACAGCCGTTGAAATACCCGGGCCGATCCCGTTTACCAGCGTCGTGGTTACCGTATCGCTGCCGCCAATCCATGCTGTATAAGGGACCGTATTCCGTGAACCAGTGAATGTACCGAGTATTGTCATGTTGCCGTTCGTATCGATATATTGTGAGATAATCGGACCCACGGTTGTCCCGAGGTTTGAGCACGACATATCCGTACAATGGACAACCGCATACAGAACGCCGTTATCGATGCCGCCGGCTGCATTAAACGTCCCGCTCAGGGAAAATATTTGCAGCGGTATGATGATCCCCGCTACATCGAGTACCGCACTGCCTGATGACATTACATAGCTGCCATCCCATCGTCCCGCAAGCGGCAGGGTAAAGCTATAGGGAGATATGTCTGTCGGCGATGACGGAGAAGCAGCCTCGCCCCCGTAAAAGACCATGCTGCCCGCATTGGCATCAGAAATGGATGTCGTCTTTGTTATCGTGTTCATGGCCATAAGATGGATGTTCCCTGAAAGGAGCGACCCTAATCCCGGCGGCTGGGTTACGTTCGTTACCGAAAGAATAAAACTACTGCCGGGGCTAACGGAGTTCGTGCCTGCACCCGCAACAGTTGTAAAGGTATTATACCGGGTCAACGCATACGAGTTATTATTGATGACGGTGTTAAAGGAGGTCGTAACGCTGTAGGTCGTCCCTGCAGACAAAAACACCTGAGGTGTTATGAAAACATAACCGTCAAACATGCCTCCGGCAAAACCGGTCGTTCCGGTAAAACTCAATGAAGGAGATATACTGATACGGATAGAGGCCGGGTCAACGTAACCAGCAGTAGTGCCCAGAGACGTCGTTATATTTTCATACAGCAGGGAATCAAGCTCCACGGCATTGGGGGATCCGGATGTGGGGGTTAAAGCCACTGCAGCTGTTATCCGGGCGATTACAGTACAGTCTGAGTTTGTCGAGCATTGGTCCGTACCTGCACCGCTGATCGGCACACAGCTATTGTTGCGGCATTCGGAATGATACTGGGTATTGGAGCCGGAGTTGTTCTTGCACCCGGTGCCGCCTGCGATAACTGCTCCGAATAACAAGAACAATCCGACACCCCATGCACATTTCAATCTTTTCGTTTCCATACACCATCCTTTCTTAGTTTCCAGACGGGGCATACACCCCGCCCTTCGACTCTTTTCTGTCATCCCGTACCTGACACGGAATCCATTTTTTTTGCTATCTGTACCAGTCTCCTCCACCGGTGAATTGAAGACCGGTGCATGGA
>DAHXOM010000156.1 GCA_027364825.1 bacterium
TCAACTCCCATCTCTCTCATCTCCTGAAGAGATTGAAAGAGAGTACTCCGTCTTAAACCGAGTTTCTCAGCAAATTCTTCAGGAGTACCTGTAGACATCATTGATATCAACAAATCCATCCTTTGTAATCTTTCGATATACTGGATATTTCAGTGATATTGACCCCCAAAACGGCCATGCTGACCCCCTTGTAGGTTTTATCTCAAAGAACTGATGGTAACTGACAATATTACCGTTTTTTTCTCATACTCTCACCCTTCAGTTCGATCCTATATGCTGAATGGACCAATCTGTCTAAAATTGCATCAGCAATAGTGGTTTCGCTGATTACATCAAACCAATTTGTTACTGGTAACTGGCTTACTATGATCGTTGATGCCTTACCGTGTCGATCTTCAATGATTTCCAATAGATCAAATTGTTGTTGTTGTTCCATCCTGGTAAGTCCAAAATCATCCAGTATAACCAAAGATGCCTTTGCAATTTTATCAAAATATTTTAATATACTTCCGTCTGACCGGGCCATTTTTGTGCGAAGCATAAACTTCTGTGTATTATAGTAAAAGACGCTAAACCCATGCAAGCAAGCCTGGTGCCCAAGAGCAGAAGCCAAAAAACTTTTCCCGCAACCGGTTGCTCCGGTTATTAAAACAGATTCTCCTTTTTTAATATACCCACATGAAGCCAGATCTGATATCAAAGACTTGTTAAGTCCACGTGATGGGTCATAATTTAATTCTTCAAGGCTTGCCTGATATCTAAACCTGGCTCCGGCAATAAGTCTGTTAAAACGATTGTTCTTTCGTTCTTCTTCTTCTCTTTGCAAGAGGATTTCCAACCCTTCACTGAAAGAAAGGTCGAACACTTGTTTTGTTTCATTCAATGCCAGCCAACCACGAGACATACCTGTTAGTCGCATCTGGCGAAGTTTAAGATCAATTTGTTGTACCATAAAATAAGATTTAAAGATTTAATGAAAGTTGATTGTAGTAGTCCTGACCCCGGATGTTTTCATGAGTAGGTAACGGAGTCGGTTTTTCTGTTTCCGGTAAACCGTGCTTTTGTATTTTTTCAACCATGTTTAACATATACTTGTAGGAATAGCATTTATAATCAAGAGCCATCTTGCAGGCTGTGTTAAATATCTCAGGTGTTGTTTTACGGTAAATATTTAGTAGACCATCACAGGTGCGGTAGTTCTGTTCCGGCGGTCGGCCTCCATCAAATAGACACTTTATTAGTTGTAACAGTGATTCGGATACCTGTTCGGCCCTTTGCATATAATATGCAGGGCTTCTTTGCAGATAATGCTGATGAGTTGAGCATAGATGCTCGGGGATGCTGGAATAAACTCCGGGGGTATAATCTCTGGGATGTATTGCTACCATCTCACCTTGGGCATAGATGCGCACAATAGAACGTGTATAGATAACTTTTACCCTCTCCCCGGTCCATCTGAAAGGAACACTATAATAATGCTTATCAATGGCCAGGTAAATATGGTTATTCATTGCAACCTTAAGTTCCCGGTAATATTTAAGCTCGTATCCTTCTACCGGTAATGGATTAAGATGGCTTTTCTCCGCGGAAAGAAAGCGTTCTTCCCGGCAATAAGGTTTCTTCTGCATTCTTGTCTGATTATGCCTTCTGACCTTGTCTAATACTGCATCATTGAGTGAAGTAAGATCAAAGAACTGCTGTTTCCTTAACCTTGCAAATACCCTGTTATAGATTAACTTAACCTGATTTTCTACAAGAGCCTTGTCCTTAGGACGGGCAACTCGTGCCGGGAGTACAGTTATTTTGTAATGGTTGCAAAAATCCTCCAGTGCGCGGCTTATATCTGGTTCATAACGGTTAGCCTTAATTATGGCTGTTTTTAGATTATCCGGAACTAATATTTTTGGGCAGCCACCTATAAATTCCAGGCAACGTTTGAGGGCATAAATAAAATCATCTATGCACTGGCTCTTTACAACCATGGCAAAAGCATAATCGGAGAATGGCAGACAGGCAACAAATACCGGACAATAGATTATTTCTCCTGTATCCCGATCTATGTATGGCAGCTTCTTCCCTGCAAAGTCAACAAAGAGCTTATCTCCTGGCTCATGAGTAAGTACCATTGACGGATTACGTGCCAATAATTGCTGGTTAAGATGAAAGCAAAACTGTGTCAAGCCATAACCAGATGGAACCTCTTCAAGGTACTCTTCCCACAGGAGCTTGCGGGTAACTCCTCTTTGCTTTAATTGTTCCTTATAATAATCAAGTTGTGATTTTATATACTCGAACCTCTCATCCTTATAAGCAGGATTACCGGATGAAAACAATGTCTCCAACTCAGGATCTTCCAAAGACAACAAGTGCTCCGAAGATAGCTTTAACTCAACGGTCTTGGATATATAGGACTTCACTGTGTTCTTGCTCATACCAAGGGTGCGAGCAATGAACTTGATTTTCTTTCCTTGTCCGAGTAATAATAATAGCTGCTTAATCTGACTCATAGGTTTTATTTTTCCTGCCATCTGTCTTGTTTTAGGGTTTTAAACCCTAAATAATAAAACCTAGTGATAATCAAATAGCCAAGGGGGTCAGTATGCTCCGAAAAGTTTGTAAGAGCAAACTGAAGATCCAGGCAAAAGGGGTCAACATGCTCCGAAAAGTTAAACGCGCATGCGCGCTCGACCCCTCAAAAAAACAAAAATCCCTTTACTGATTATGTAAAAGGGGTCAACATCTGCCGGAATGTCATTAGAAATCCAGCACAAAATACCATTTTTTATTCCGTTTTCAGGGGGTCAATATGCTCCGAATTCTCCACCATGCTATTTATGCTATACGGTTTACCAGGCTGTTGAAGAATCAGGAAATGATGCTTTATTACTTGATATTGATCCGTTTAACTTTTCCACTACCGATAAATTATTAGAACAGGCAGGGAACCTTGATATCCTGATTTGGGTCAACTATTTTGGATTCAGATACAATGATATCTTAAAAG
>DAHXOM010000259.1 GCA_027364825.1 bacterium
GCATATGAAGTTGTATATTATAATATCAATCCGCTTGGATCCCTAAAAAGACCGAGACGGTGGAGTAAAGAGAGATCTGTCAAAACTCCAGCCGTTTCGGCTGGAGTTTTTTAATGGATAGAAAAAAGGTAAATTTACCAAACATTGTAAAACTGTATGAGGCTGGTGAACGCATAAGCATGCTGACGGCCTATGATTATCCGTCTGCAGCAATAGCGGATGCGGCAGGTATTGAAATAATCCTTATCGGTGATTCCCTTGGCATGGTTGTAAATGGTTACAAAAACACCCTTCCCGTAACCGTGGAAGAAGTCATTTACCATACAAGGGCTGTTGTAAGAGCGGCTGAATACAGTTTTGTCGTGGCTGATATGCCGTTTCTTTCATACCAAACAGGAATACATGATGCACTGTATAATGCGGGAAGGATGCTGAAAGAAGGCGGAGCCGAAGCAATAAAATTAGAAGGCGGCAGCGCTATGGCAGAAACAATAAAGGCCATTGTTCATGCAGATATACCTGTTATGGGACATATAGGCCTCACCCCCCAGTCCATTCATAGAATGGGAGGTTACAGGATTCAGGGCAGGGATGAAAAAAGCTACAATATTTTACTGCAAGATGCACTCGCAGTTGAAGCGGCAGGGGCCTTTGCAATAGTACTCGAAGGAATACCCGGTACCCTTGCAAAAGAGATTACCTCAAAACTGCATATTCCGACCATCGGTATCGGTGCGGGCAAAGATGTCAGCGGCCAGGTGCTGGTATTTCACGATCTGCTCGGATTAAGCGGGCATAAGCAGCCGACATTCGTAAAACAATATGCGCAATTGAAAGATATAGCTGTCAATGCAATCCAGCAATACGTCAAAGATGTCAAGGAAGGTGTATTCCCGGGTGCGGAGCATACCTATAAATAATGAAGATTATCAAAACCGTACATGAAATGCAGGAATTTTCCCTTGCACAGCGGACCGGCGGGAAAACAATATCACTTGTGCCGACCATGGGGTATCTGCATGAAGGTCACATAAGCCTGTTACGCGAAGGCAAAAACCGTGGTGATGTGCTTGTCATGAGCCTGTTTGTAAATCCGATGCAGTTCGGTCCCAAAGAGGATTTTTCAAAATATCCGAGGGACTTTGATCGGGACTCGGGTCTTGCGAAAAGCGCAGGTACCGATGTGATCTTTTATCCGGATGTACAGGAAATGTACCCCGAACCGTTTAAAACGTCGGTATACGTTGCAGAGCTTTCCGGCATGCTGTGCGGTAAGACAAGGCCGGAACATTTTAAGGGCGTTACAACCGTTGTTATGAAATTGTTCAATGCGGTACTGCCGCAGAGAGCTATCTTTGGGGAGAAAGATTTCCAGCAGCTTGTTATTCTACGGCAGATGGTCAAAGATTTGAATATGCCGGTTGAGATCCTGGGTATGCCCATAATCAGGGAGCCGGACGGCCTTGCAATGAGTTCGAGAAACACCTACCTGACCATGGATGACAGGCGCAGGGCATCATCCATATCAAAAGGTCTGTTGAATGCAACGGAAGCCTTTCAAAAAGGATTGAAGGACGGTAAGGCGCTGCAGGGCATTGTACGCTCCGATATTCAAGCGGCAGGTTTAAAAGAAGATTATATCGAAGTGGTCAATGAGAAGACACTGAAACCCGCCGATGTAGTTTCGGACACCGCTCGCATTGTTGTTGCTGCTTACGCAGGTAATGTAAGGCTTATAGACAATATGCCTTTAAAAAAGATTAAAAAAAAGAAATAAATGGAGGAACAATGGAAAGAATAATGTTAAAATCAAAGATCCACAGAGCCACGGTGACACAGGCTGATATGGATTATGAGGGGAGCATAACCATTGACGAAGAGCTATTGGAGCTTACCGATATAAGGGAATACGAACTGGTCAAGATATGGGATGTCACAAACGGAAACAGGCTTGAGACATACGCAATTAAGGGGGCAAGAGGGTCCGGCATTATCGGCATCAATGGTGCGGCCGCACACCTTATCAAAGCATCGGATGTGGTTATCATAGCAAGTTTTGTGAATATGGCGGAAGAAGAGATTCCATCCAATTATGCCCCGAAAATTTTGATCATGGACAGCAAAAACCACATCAAGGAAATGAAAAATATCCAGGCACAGGCAGGTATTTAAACTCAGCAGGGAAGATGGCTCAAACGGCTTAAACGGTTGAAAACGTTCAATGTCTCCTGCGGGAAGAGGCTACTTTATCTGGCTCTTTTTTCTTTCTATCTCGTTGTCCTGTTCTGCCTTCATGAGCTGGAACAAAAGGTCGGCCATGTCAGAGGGCAGGGCTGTTGCCTTCTCACCCGTTGATAAAGCGTGGTAGTATATCCGAGAAGCTTTTTCCATGAGCTCGAGATTCCTGAATGCCTTGCCGATGTTTGCCCCGATACTCAATGCCCCGTGATTTTGCAGGATGTAACAATTGCATCTGTTGGACAATTTTGTTTTTACATTATCTACAAGTTCATCGGATCCCGACAGCGCGTACGGGATTATGTCCGTTACATTGCCGATACCTATGGTTACCTCATCGAATATTGCGGGAACGGGCTTGTTGATAAGGGCGAAGATGCTTGAGTAGATCGGATGGGAATGGATCACGGCGTTCGCATCGAGCCTGTTTTTATATACTGCTATGTGCAGTCCCGTTTCCCGTGAAGGGTTGTACTTGCCTTCGATGATATTCATGTCGAAGTCAACGATACAGATGTCTGCCGGAGTAAGGTCCATGTACTCCCTGTTTGAAGGTGTTATGGCAAGGACGTCTTCACCGTCGACAAGCATTGAAACATTGCCCCCCGTTCCGACCGTATACCCTTTGTTCAGCATCATCTGGCCGTATTTGAGAACATCTTTTTTATATTGCTCGTATTTGCTCATGTATTTCTCCTCATTGTTTCATACAATCCATCGGTGCGTATCAGTTCTTCGGTATGAGTGACAGTGTGTATTCCCATGCCTTGATGGTCTTGTCGAGGGCCTCTTTGTCATGCTGCATGCAGGTGTACATCCTCGATCCCGCAAGGGTAAAAATTCCCTGATCGATAATTACCATCTGATAGTCCTGGGCAATGTGCCGCCGTGTCATGACCTCGGTGAAGACGTCCGGATTTTGAACGCTTACCGACAGCATGCCGGTTGTTTCATAATGTATGATGGGGCCGAAGTTAAATGCGAAGAAGGGCAGGTCTTTCCTTGTAGAGAACAGGGTGTTCATCTCTTTTGTCAGCTTATCGGCAAAGTCAGCAGCTTTTTTGACGGCATTGTTTTCTTCCATAAGTTTTAACGCATAATAACATGCGGCCGTTGATATCGGGTTTGCAGAGAGGGTCCCGCCGATGTACGCCTTCTGGCCGATACTGCCCACGCCAGAACAGATAGCCATAATGTCCTTTCTCCCGCCAATGCCCCCTGCCGCAGGATAGCCGTGTGCTATGATCTTCCCGAACACGACAATATCGGCATTAACATTGAAATATTTTTGTGCACCTTCCAGACCAAGTCTGAACCCTGTAACAACCTCATCAAAGATCAACAGTGCGCCGTACTCATCACACAGCTTTCTAACGGCCTTGTTCCAGTCCGGGTGTACCGGGTGCGTGCCCGACTCACCGCCGATAGGCTCTACAATGACCGCTGCAATGCCGCCTTTGCTTTTATTTTCCTCAAATGCATTCTTTAATCCTTCAAAATCATTGGGGAATACGTCCACAAGGTTGTTGAAGCAGTCCGAATGTATGCCTGCCGATTCAAGCTGGCCCGCACCGGGTACATGGAGTGAGTACACAACCTGGTCGCTCCATCCGTGATAGCTGCCTCCGATCTTGATAATTTTGTCCTTCTGGGTGTAGATCCGTGCAATACGCAGTGCTGCCATCACGCTTTCCGTACCCGACTGCAGGAACCTTACCATCTCTACATTGGGCACATGTTTTATAATTTCCTGTGCAGCGAGTATCTCGAACTCCGACGTGCATCCGGTTGAAGGACCTTTTTCTTTTATGATATCTATGATCTTGTTATCGAGAGGATCATAATGATGTCCGAGTATGATGGGTGCGCCGGACATCAGGTAATCAACGTACTCGTTACCGTCTATGTCCCACATCTTATAGCCTTTTGCCCTGTCCATGGTAATCGGAAAGGGCTTTTCCAGACTGAGGTTATGCTCAACGCCTCCCGGTATTACCTCCTTTGCCTTCTCATACAAGGCGGCAGATTTGCCATGCTTGGAATAATAGCGTTCCTTTACCTTGGCTAAGGTCTCCTCAGGTATAGGGCGTGTCGGTGTATCGACAATATGTTTTAACCGATCAATAATCTCCTGATATTCCATTTAATACCTCCCAATAATATTATTTTATCCCGTTCGAAAGCCATGGTATTATTAGCCCTGGGCTGACGTTTTAACGGGGTGAACATACATTCATAAAACCATTTGCAAAAAAATTGCAATAAGAAAGTGGGTGGCATCCCGCAACAGACGGAATACCACTGCCATTTTATCCGTTCATCACTCTGAACAGCTTCTTGTTTTTCTCGTACAGCTCCTTGAACACGCTGAAACTCTTGTCGTACATCTTTTTGTATTCGGTCCTCGGTGTATATACCTTATCAACGGGTATGAGCGGTTTTGCTTCCTGAAATGATTTGATGAGCCCGAGTCCGACAGCACACACGATAGCCGCACCGTTGGTACCCGCGTTCTGGGGGTTTTTCGGGATCTCGATATTTCTGCCTGTTATGTCCGCCATGATCTGGCACCAGACATCGGACTTTGCACCGCCGCCTACAAATCGTATGTTTTTTTGATAGGGTATCTTCTTCTCTATTGCCTCGAGCATCCACCGTTTGTGGAATGCGACGCCTTCAAGCACAGCCCGGATCATCTGACGCTTGCCGGTGTCGAGGCTGATGTTGAAAAACATGCCCCGTGCATAGCTATCCTCCCTGGGCGATCTGTTGCCGTGCAGCCATGGTGTAAATATGATGCCGCCTGATCCCGGCGGTGTCTGTTCAACGACTTCGTTTAAGAATTCATAAAGGCTTTCATACTCGGTGTTTTTATCGACGATATGCTTTGCATCGAGATACATGCCTATCTCATCAAGAGCGAGGTGATCGCGCACCCATTGCAGGCAAATCCCCGAGGTCTCCTGCTCGGCGGTGTAAACATATTCACCGGGTATTGCACCCAGTATCGATGCTACAAAGTTCGTTATATCGACCGTCCTTTTATCGATATTTGCAGCAACCCATCCTGAAGTCCCGACATAGATGTGTGTATCGTACAGATTGAGTGCACCAGAACCCACCGCGGTGAGGAAGGTATCGCCGCCGCCTCCGAAAACCGGAATGCCGGGTATCAATCCCATTTTGTCAGCCGCCTGTTTCGTCAGTCCTCCTATAACATCCGTCGATTTTATGACAGGAGGCAGATGCGCCATATTTACGTCGAATGTTTTGCACAGGCTGCTTGACCATCCGAGTTTTCCTTTCCTGGTGTTAAAGACCCAGGTAAGATGGGCGGAATCGTAGGTCATGCCGTACTTACCCGTGCACTGCAGGGTAAGATAATCTTTTACGTCAAGCCATTTATAAACCTTTTTAAATACCCCGGGCTCATTATCCTTGACCCAGTGGTATTTCCACAGGGGGTCCTTGGGAGTTGCGGCGAGACCGCCGGTGATAAACAGTGATTTCAAGCCTAGAATCGCATTCCAGTTGTCAATCCTCGGAAACCCGTGATAAAGATATTTTGCAATTTGTGCGGTGGAGCGCTGGTCCATGTAGGTCATCGGGTTTCGCAGTGCATTCCCTTCCTTATCAACAAGGACAGACCCCTGCATCTGTGAAGAAAAAGTTATGCCCTTAACCTGAGACGGTTTTAAAGATGTACGTTTTACAATCTCACGCGTGGAACTGCACACGGCATTCCACCAATCGTCGGCTTTCTGCTCTGCACCGCCGTCTGCTGTCGTGTAAAGAGGATATTCCACGAGATAAGAATCGATAAGCTCAATCTTGTCACTGATCCTGTAAAGGCAGGACTTATTGCCTGTGGTGCCGAGATCATACGCAAGTACGTACGTACCGTTTTCCGATAGCGATGCCATAGTATTAATTACCCCCTTAAGATTATGATTGACTATAATTAGTTGATACGGGGCTTATTGTCAAAACAAAAACGTCTTTTAGTAGCGAGGGTGGAGGGGAGAGTAGTGAGGGTAGAGTAGCGAGCAGCGAGGCCCTTGCCCCTTTGATCCCCTTTTCCCCTTTTTCCCTCATCCCTCACTACTCACTCCTCATTCCTGCTTTTTTCTTCCCTCATTCCTTCCCCTATGCCCCCAATTGCAAAATAGCTGTTATTATGTCTTTCGTGTACTGATCCAGTCTCCATTTTTGTGCAAGCATAACCGCATTACCGGCAATTTTATCTATATCCGTTGCAGGTATATTCACCTGGGATAATCTGGTTGATGTCCCTATGGAATTGAAGAACTGATCCAATGCTTCGATAGTTTTCTGTGGATCTTCGATGCCGAATATTGCCGTACCGAATCTTGATATTTTTTTGGATTTTTCTTTTGCATGATGTTTGAGCCATGCAGGAAAGACTATGGATAACGACGCTCCATGCGCAATGTCGTATAAGGCACTCAAAGAGTGTCCCATCATGTGATTTGGGAAGCCGTGGTTCCCTATACCGGCGGTCGTAATGCCGTTTAAAGCAAGTGTTGCCGCCCACATAAAGTCAGCGCGTGCATTGTAATCGTCGGCTTTCTTCATTATGGTACGGGTGCTCTCCATTAATGTTTTCACAAGGGTCTCGACAAAGCCGTCCTGGATGGACGTACTGGGATCTTCCTGGGTAAAGTATCCCTCCAGCAGGTGAACCATGGCATCCACGCATCCGTAAGCTGTGTAATTGCCCGGCACCGTATAGGTATTCACGGGGTCGAGTATGGATACTTTGGGAGAGAGTGAATCAGCCTTTATATTGAATTTCTGCCGGGTTTTTTCGTTCGTTATGACGGCGCCGTTGTTCATCTCGGACGCAGTAGCGGCAAGCGTGAGCACGACATAGAGAGGCAAGGCATTTCCTATCCGGGCTTTGTCCGTAAAATAATCCCACACGTCACCCTGGTAATAAAAACCGCATGCTACGGCTTTGCCCGTGTCTATAACGCTGCCTCCGCCGACAGCAAGTATGGCGTCCACATTTTCCTTTCTTGCGAGCTCGATTGCCTCATGAACAAAGCCCAGTACCGGGTTTGACTTAACACCGTATTTTTCCACAAATCCCACATTGTTCTTGTTCAACGATTCTATAATCCTGTCGTATATACCGTTTCTTTTGATACTCTCCTTGCCGTAGAGAAGCAGGCATTTTTTGCCTCGCAGGTAATTGCCTATGTTTTTTGTCTGGTCTTTGCCGAAAACGATTTGTGTGGGATTATAAAATACAAAGTTTTTCATAGTATCATTAACTCCTGAACTCTTATCGTGAATATGCTTGTCCTGACTTACGATGAAGCAGCCGCCGGATTATCCCTCCGCCGGGTTCAAGCTGAGCTGTTCTGTTTCGTATGCTTCCATTGTTTTAACAGCCTCTTTTACATCATTCGACATGATGATGAGATTATGCATTTGTCCTTTGAGGTCCATAATATGGTTTTCAAGTTCTGCTTCTTTCGTAAAGCCGAGTTTCTCAAATACCTTGAGAGCGCCTTTTTGATCCTCTGCCATCTGGGCTACGATCTTTGAAAGTTTTTTCTCAAGCGCTGCCATAAATATTTCTTTGGAAAGAGCAAGGCCTACGCCTTTGCTTCTGTACGCCCGTGCTACAACAAGTCTGATCTCTCCTATGTGTCTCGACCAGCCGTAATCCTTCGTATGAAGGGTGGCATCACCGACTATTTTATTGTCCTTATCAAAGGCAAGCAAAGGAAGTACGGTATTATAATCAAGTGATTTTACCCATTGTTCTATAACCTTTTTATCGGCCACATCGTGCTTGAGAAACAGTCTGTCCTCTTCGGGAATGTGCTGGAAGAAATCATGCAGAGCGTTAATATCGTTTTTGGTCATTGCCCTTATTGATATTACGGAACCGTCTTTCAGAGTGTACTTCTTTAATGAAGTCTTATTCATGGTACCCTCCTTTCAATGGTTGTATTGTCCTACCGATTACGATTAAAAGCAAGCTTTATGAGTAAAGTGCGGTTTAAACCGGTTGAATTGTTTCAATCGTTCCTTCCGGCCTCAGATTCTCTGCCATGGGCTGATAAGTCTATTGATTATCTTGTGTGCCCGTATTAGCAATGACGGTAATCCGGGATTTTCAACTGCCGGCGAAGAATTACTTTTCTAACGGGGTAAATAATCAAACGATAGCCTTACGCTTAAGATTTTGATACATAGTTTTTTATGCGAAGATTTATTCTAAACAGAACGCTGTTGGCCGTTCCGACAATACTCGGTGTGGTAACACTGGTGTTTTTCCTTATACACATGGTACCGGGGGATCCTGTTGCACTGATGCTCGGCGATTACGCGACAAAACAGGAAATAACACAGATGCGCCATGAGCTGAACCTTGATAAACCAATTACAGATCAGTACCTGCTTTACATGGATAATCTGTTTCACGGCAGCATAGGCATGTCCCTGTATTACCAAAAGCCGGTATTAACCATTGTTCTGCATCGGTTCGTTTATACATTTGTGCTTGCACTATTTGCCATGATACTGGCCCTGTTGATAGCCATACCGCTCGGCGTATGGTCGGCCTATAAACAGGGAACATGGGTGGATAAGATTATTGCAGGTATATCAATACTGGGAATATCCCTTCCGAATTTCTGGATAGCTGTCATTCTCATCCTGATTTTCTCCATCAAATTAAATCTTCTCCCTGTTGCAGGCGCGCAATCGCCTTTTTCCATACTCCTTCCGGGTCTTACCCTTGCCATCGGCATGAGTGCAATCACCATCCGTATGATAAGGGCGAATATGATTACAGCTTTGCGGCATGAAAGTTTTACCGCTAATCTCGCGAAAGGAATAAGTATGAGAAGGACATTGTTTGTCCATGCATTGAAAGCTACCCTGATACCCGTTATAACGCTTGTCGGGATGCAGTTTGGGTTACTGCTGTCGGGAGCGATTATCACGGAAACGGTTTTCTCATGGCCGGGCATGGGCAGGCTGCTTGTGGAAAGCGTCATGACAAGGGATTATCCGTTATTGAGCGGGACCGTGCTGGTGATTGCACTGGTGTATGTAACCGTTAACCTTATAACCGATGTGCTCTATTATGTTGTCGAGCCGAGGATGAGGAAAACATTATGAAGCGCATGGGTGCGGGCATGCTCCTGCTGCTTGTATTGATAGGAGCCGGTATTTTTGCACCTGTTTTAAGCCCACACAATCCTTACCGGCAGGTCCTCTCCCTGTCTTTTCATGAGCCCTCCGTCTCTTCCCCCATGGGCAGGGACGCCCTCGGCAGGGACATCCTGAGCCGGGTTTTATACGGAATAAGGACATCCATGCTCATTGGGTTTACCGTGGTCATTATATCCCTGGCAGCGGGTGTAATGATCGGAGGTACGGCAGGGTATATCGGGGGTTTTACCGACACGGCGTTTTCAAGGATCATAGATATATTAATGGCATTCCCGGGGTTGCTCTTATCGATCGGTATCGCAGGCATCATGGGGCCGAGTACCCTGAACATCATCATAGCTTTATGCGCAGTCGGATGGGTGGGGTATGCCCGGTATACCAGGGCCATGGTCATGTCGATAAAACAAAGGGATTACATACTGTCTGCGAAGGCAGCGGGCAAGAACAGATTTGCGATCTTGTTTGCGGACATCCTTCCGAATATTGTGGAACCATTGATTGTCGAGGCGAGCTTCGGAATAGGTATTGCCATAGTATCCGAGGCAAGCCTTGCGTTCCTCGGCCTTTCAAGCCCTTCAACCCCGAGTCTCGGCAGGATGCTTTCTGAAGCTATTTCTGTTATAAATGTTTCACCGTGGATGGCTCTCTTTCCGGGACTTACATTGACTATCATTGTTTTATTGTTTAATGATGTAGGCGAGAGGTTAAGAAAAATATACGAGAGGTAGATTATGAAGATAGGCAGACTATTGATGATAGGGTTCAACGGCACCGAACTACCTGCCGGATTTGAACCCTTAATAAAAAAATATGGTATTGGCGGATTTGTTCTGTTTGAAAGGAACCTGAAAGATCCCGGACAAATACTCGCATTAAATAAACAGCTCCACAAGGTAGACGATGATTTTGTCCCCCTTGTTGCGGTCGATCAGGAGGGCGGTAGGGTACAAAGGCTAAAACATCCGTTTTCCCACCTTCCGTCAGCGAGGAAGGTAGAAGAGTATTATCAGAAACATAACGCGATCGATATTATCTATGAATACGGCAGCTTTATAGCCGAGGAACTTTCAATAGCCGGCTTTAATATGAACCTTGCCCCGGTGCTTGACCTTTCAGAAAGAACAGACGGTGTCATAGGCGACCGGGCTTTTTCCCATGCTCCTCTCGTTGTCGAGGAGATCGGGGTAAGCATGATAGCCGGTATGCAGGACCATGGTATCATAGCCTGTGCAAAGCATTTCCCCGGTAATACCGATACGAAGATCGATCCGCACAGCGAACTTCCGTCGGTGCATATAAAGCAGGACGAAATGATGCATACTATGTCGCCGTTTATCCATGCTGTTAATAACGATGTTGGCAGCGTTATGATATCCCATACGATGTTTAAGGGCATAGACGATGTTCCGGCGTCCATGTCGGAAAAGATTATCAACGGGATTCTTAAAATGGAAGCCGGATTTAAAGGGATTGTCCTTACGGATGATGTGAAGATGGGGGCAATATCGAAGACCTATTCTACGGCAGAGGCTGTGATAAATTCACTGGCAGCTTCTGCAGACATGGTCATGATAAGCAATATTGAACCGGATGAGCTTGAATCGGTTCTCGATACCATGGAAAGCAGTATAGCGGAAGGTATAATCTCAAAAAGTCCCATCGAAGCGTCTCTGATGAGAACGGATCTGATAAAGAATACCATCGGTATAAAAAGACAACTTATACAGACTGAATCCGATGTCCTGGCATTGCTCGATAACAAGACCCACAGGGCGATTATAAAAAAATTATCCGGAGGCAATTGATGAAACATAAATCTCTACGAGGAATACGCAGTCTCAAAAGGCACCGTGTAGTCTGCTTTTGTCTCTTGGTAACCGTGGTGTTGTTTCCCGCACTGTCACGGGCCGGAACAGGTGCTGACGAGGGAGACGTTCGTGTTACTGCAAAGGGGCATGCTCCGGTATCACAGGGTATGATTCAGGCAAAACAGGTCGCTCTCTTGCTGGCACAAAGACAGGCTGTCGAGGAAGCCTCGGGTATGTCGATGCAGGTTGAAAATAATCCGGATACAAGGGCAATTATAGAAAAAGCAATGGCAGGTCTTACCTACACCATAGTATCCGAACAAATTTCCCATGGTATCTATACGGTGGAAATACAGGCCGTGGTTCATATTCCTGAAAAAGCGGCAGAACAGATTACCAATACATCAGCCCCTCTTATTACTCAGACAACGGTTGGTGCTTTCATAGAAAAAACGCCGTACGGGGAGATAAACTGGACTGACGGGTATATAATAGCTTACGGCAAGGGTGCTATACCGAAAGGATTGAACCAGGATATTTGTGATTCAATGGCAAAGAGGGCTGCAATACTCGATGCACATGCAAGGGCACTGGAGATGGCACAGAACATAAACCTTGACGGGGATAGTACGGTCAAAGGGTTTGTATCGAAAGATTCAAGGCTGTTCTACAGGCTGAAAGGTTTGATCGCAAGGGTTGTGCCCTTTGATCAGTACAAGAATGGTGATTTTTATAACGTAAAAATAAAGGTTCCTTTCTATGGTATGAGAGGGATGCAGGTTGTTTTCCTGAATGCTTATATCAAATCAAACAGTAAAAGCGTAAAAGCTCTGCCGACAAATAATCGCATTGTTATAGATGCAAGAGGGACAGGATTAAAGCCTGCCTTGTTTGTCAGGATCAAGGATCAAACAGGGAACAACGTTTATACGGTAAAGGATGTGGACAGGTCCTCTTTACAGCACAGGGGCATGATACAGTATGTTACATCGACGACAATCCAGCCGGATGATGTGCAGGCCAAGGCTGTAAATGCCTATGGCAGGCAGAACGGTAATATAGTTATTTCATCGTCCGATGCGGACAAATTAAAGCAGAAGGGCAGCGATAGTGCGCTATCAAGCGGTAATGTTGTTGTCATAACGGATTCCCCGGTAGGCGGCACCGAGGGCAGCTTGCCTCTCTGGTTTGCCGAAATCCGATAGAATACTTGGATACGTTCTATAATAAATACGTGTGTTCGGTAAGGGCATGCCCTTACCGATGGTTAGCGTGTTCCATGTCTTGCTTGGATGTTACTGCCAAAACTTATGAAAACCTATAAATTCGTTTCGGTCATAATAGTCATAGCAATTGCCGCAGTCATGACCTTGATTAGTTCTCTCGGTTATCTCTCGGCTGTTGACCATGCAAATTATGACGTATTTATGGGCATACGGAAAAAACAAATCGATTCACCTCCGCCTCACGATATTGTAATTATTACCATAGATCAGGCATCGGAGAATCACCTCGGCATGCGCATATCCAATTTCTCAAGATCAATGTTGGCGAAAGCGATCAACAATCTCAGCAGTTCGGGTGCAGCTATGATAGGCATAGACCTCGACCTTTCAAAAAAAACAGACGGAGCTGATGATGGTACGCTTGCTGAAAGCATCAGAAACACAGGAAAGGCCGTGCTTGCCGCTTACATAGCGAATAACAATCTTGTACAACCTCTGGAAAGTTTTCTCTCCGGCGCAATGGGCGAGGGGTTGATCAATCTTAAGATTGACAGGGACGGTGTACTCAGGAGCACCTATGTCGTTTTAAAGACCGAAAAGGGCTTTTACCTGAGTTTGCCCGTTTCCATGGCTATGAAATATAAAAATCCCCGTACACCGGTAGTAGAAATAGGCAGCAGCACTATCCGGATCAACGATACAACAATACCAGCCACTCATGGGACAATGCTTATTAACTATGCAGATGGAGATACATTCAGCTCTATTCCTTACTATAAGGTCCTTGATAATACCTTCAACACCGATGAGGTCAAGGGTAAGATAGTATTGATAGGGAATACATCTCCCCTTTATCACGATTACTACAACATACCCTTCAAAGGCAGTTCCGGCAGAAAAACAATGTATGGAGTAGAGATATATGCATCTGCAATCAACACGCTGCTTCAGAAAAAGTTCATATCCCGCCTCACGGGTAATGGTATCATAAGCTTCATCGGTGTTTTCATAGTCTTTGCCGGTATACTTCTTCTGATAGTTAAAAAACCGGTGTCAAAGGTCGTGGTACTTGCAGGGATGCTGTCAATCGCAGGGGTAATCCAATGGTTATTATTCACGCACGGGAATTTTGTACCTTTATCTGCATTTTATACTTCCGTACCGTTGCTTGCATTATATTCGGCAGCCTATGGTTACATGACAGAGTACCGGGAACACAGGTACGTCTCAAAAGCATTTGAACATTATGTTTCAAAGGAACTGCTTCATAAAATCAAAAAGGATCCGGACGGCCTCAGACTCGGAGGAGAGAAAAAGGAGGTAACCGTTCTTTTCTCGGATATAAGGAGTTTTACCTCCATTTCGGAAAGCGTCTCCCCGGAGAAGCTCGTTGAGTTCCTGCATGTATTTTTCAATACGATGACAGAGGCCATCTACAAGCACCACGGAGTTGTAGATAAATTTATTGGAGATGCCATCATGGCAATCTTTGGCG
Organism: bacterium; assembly: GCA_027364825.1. Classification (GTDB taxonomy): domain Bacteria; phylum JAMCPX01; class JAMCPX01; order JAMCPX01; family JAMCPX01; genus JAJYLM01. Next base: position 13,983 of record DAHXOM010000259.1, read on the forward strand.
CTCCTGTTTCAGATAAACATCATGCTGAACATTCCCTTGCTGCAGGTGTGGATATGGCCGGAGCTATGGCTGACTTAAAAAAACAATCGATGAATATAATCGGTAAAAATATCGACATAGGTATTGGCATACACACCGGTGAGGTAATTGTCGGTAATATGGGTTCTGACAGAAGGTTTAATTATACGGCGATAGGTGATACGGTAAACCTCGCGTCAAGGCTTGAGGGTTTGAATAAATACTTCGGTACTACCTGCATAATCAGCGAGGCAACAAAAGAGCGTGCCCAAATGTCATTGCGAGAAGCTGAAAGCGGCGAAGCAATCTTATCACGCTTCATGCGGCAACTCGGTATTGTGAAGGTAAAGGGTAAAAGTGAAGGCATCAAGCTTTACGAACTCATGGTTGGTGCTGATGATGCCTTTATAAAACAGAACAATGATGTCTGGCACTCTATCAATAACAAAGACCTTCAACATGCGCACTTTATACTGAAGAAACTGCTTGAGCAAAAGCCGGATGATAAAATATGCGGCATATTGTTACAGAAGATTGAGCAGGCTCTCTCATCAGGAAAGCCATTTGATCCGATAATAGAAATGCTGGAAAAATAGACCCTGTTAACCACAAGGTGCAATAAGGCGGTCCATGTGTTCTCCCGGTGACACCATCTGTAGATACTGTGTCATGATCCCCTATTGTCACCTTGAATTAATTTCAGGGTCTCATAGTATCCATTTTATCCTTTGTGATACAGCATCACAGGGAAGGGTCGTGCGATCCATCTTATGAACGATTGAAACGGTTCAAACGGTTTAAATTGCCTTTATCTTCCGAATGTTCAGCGCCAGACTGCACCATATAGGATAATCGAGTACACCATTTAGTATATGATAAACAGGGTGCAGAATATAACTGTTTAAAAAGCTTGACTTTTCTTTATGGTATGATACTTGCTTTATTCATTTGAAATACACTTTAAAGGAGGTGAATAAGAATGAGAAAATTAATATCAGTAGCAGTAGCATTAGCATTTGCACTTACACTGGCAACAATGGCAATGGCAGCACCCAAGAAAGCCGTAAAGAAGGCAGGACCGAAGACAGTAAAAGCAGAGGTAGTCAAGGTTGAGAAGCTGAAGAAGGCAACATTACTTATCGTGAAGATCGACGGCAAAGAGAAGAAGCTTCACGTAGCAAAGGTTGCATTAAAGGAAGCAGAGGCACTTAAGGGTGGCGAGACAGTAGAGTTAACACTTCATGGG
>DAHXOM010000282.1 GCA_027364825.1 bacterium
CCCACCTTCCTCCCCTTTCGTAAAGGGGTGAAGGGGGGATTTGTTCTTATGCAATTGTGGGTCGAAGAATTCATGCAACTGCAAAAGATGTTGAAAAAAACCCAAAACTGGGTAAAGATCGTAAAAAGAAACAAAAGGACAGTAATAATAGTACATGAAAAATGATGAAATAAACAGGATTGCCGATAAGATAAGGAACCTTGCCAAAGAATATAACACGGAAGGGTATGAAGTCTTTGTATCCGAAACAAAAAAGTTGTCACTCTCTGTCAATGATACCAGGGGAATCGAAAAACTTCAGGCAGACGAGGAGACTGGTATAGCGATACGAACACTGAAAGATCAGCGCATGGGATTTTCTTTCAACTTCAACATGTCGGAGCTTGCCATAGAAGAAACCTTTAAGAGGGCGCTGGACAGCGGCATGGTACTCGATAAGCAGGAGTTTTCGTTTGCCGGCAATAAGCCCGACAGAATCCCATCAGAACAATTCTACGACACGCACGTAGAAACAATACCCGAATCCCAAAAGCTTGAAATGCTGAGAAAGATGGCGGACGCAGCACGTATAGACAAAAGGATAGTAAAGGTCGAAAGGCCTTCTTACGAGGAGGTTGTCAGTTCCCTGGTTATTCTCAACTCCGAGGGTGTATCAAAAAAATCCAGGACAACCCGGTTCAGTATCAGCCTTTCAGCACTTGCCCGCGAGGGTGAAGAGTCCCAGATGAGCTGGGATTTCCAGGGGGCGAATACATTCTCCCATTTGGCGCCGGAGCGTGTTGCACGGAGTTGTTCACAGCAGGCGCTCCGGACCCTGGGAGGCATCCAGCTTATGACAGGGTTTTACGACACCATGCTGACACAGCTCGTCGCTTCACAATTTTTAAGCGTACTTGCAGGATCGTTTAAAGCAGATGCCGTTTACAAGCACACGTCGATGCTTGCGGATAAGCTGCACCGGCAGGTTTTTCCGGAGCACATCAGCATCTTTGATGATCCCGGATTGAGCGACGGCTTTGGTTCTGTGCCCTTTGATGCGGAAGGTGTTCCTGCCTTTAAAAAGGCGGTTGTCGAAAAAGGTGTGGTAAATTCATTTCTCTACGACCGGCATTATGCAATGCTGATGAAAGAGAAAACAACGGGTAATGCCGTCAGGCATTCCATTACACAGCCCCCGGCAACCGGTATTACGAATTTCGCATTGAGCTCGGAAAGAGCATCGGAAAAAGATTTAAAACATACTTTTTCGGACGGGCCCGTTATAACAGAGCTTATGGGCCTGCATACCGTCAACCCCGTGACCGGCGAGTTTTCTCTCGGGGCAAGAGGTTATATGATAAAGTCGGGTGAATTTTCGTCTCCCTGTAAAGGCATAACCGTATCCGGCAATCTTTTCGATCTTTTCAACAATATATACCTTACCGGCAAGGATCATATGCTGTATGGAAATATTCTTACCCCATCGCTTATCATAAAAGCTCTTAAGATATCGGGAGCAGCCGGATGAAACTCGTTTCTTTCGGAAAAACAAATGTGGGGATGAAACGGTCCCACAACGAGGATGCATTTTACCGCAACGATACCATCGGTTTGTATATAGTTGCAGACGGCATGGGTGGACATAAGGCCGGCGAAATAGCCAGTAACATGGCTGTCGATAGTATCAAAAACTATATCCTGAACCAGAAAAGAATTGCAGAGAATTCCCTTTTCGACGCAATATATGTTGCAAACAATCTTATTTTTAAATCTGCTTCGACAAACGTGCAGTACAACGGTATGGGGACGACCATTGTTTCCATGATGTTTAACAACAATGACGTCATGCTCTGTCATGTTGGTGATTCACGGGCATATATGCTGGCCGGGGGCAAGCTTCTGCGGCTCACGGAAGACCATACCTATGTCAACGAGCAGTACAGAACCGGATTGATCACGCAAAAGCAGATGGAAACGCATTCCATGCGCAACGTCCTTACAAGGTCTCTGGGCTTTTCGGAACAGGTCAAGGTCGAATCACAGAAATTGAGCACCCATCCGGGTGACCGGTATATACTCTGTTCGGACGGGCTGAGCCACATGGTTGCCGACGACGTCATAGCGGAGCTGGGAGGCATACCGGACGCTGTCCATGCGGTTTCAACAATGATTGATGTGGCAAATACAAACGGCGGCGATGACAACATCACCGCGATCATTATCGATGTGATGGAGTAGAAAGTACGTGAAGGAGATTAACCCGCCTCCACACAAAACAAAGATCGTCTGCACCATAGGGCCTTCATCGAACTCACGTGCTGTTATAAGCAGGCTGATAAAGGCAGGGATGAACGTTGCAAGGCTCAATCTGTCCCACGGTTCGGTCGAAGAACACATTGCCGCGCTTACCCTCCTCAGGGCTGAAGCCTCACGGCAGAACAAGACAATCAGTATCATGGTCGATCTGCCGGGTCCGAAGATGCGCGTCGGTGTCATTAAAAATGCCCCGGTTGTTTTAAAAAAAAACGATACCGTGACCCTGGTTACCGGAGCGGTATCCGGTGAAACAAAAGATATACCTGTTGACTATAAGGCACTGGCATCGCTCGTTTCCCGGAACAGTATTATTTATTTAAATGACGGATTCATACAACTGAAGGTCCTGAAGGTACAGGCTCATAAGATCGCCTGCCGTGTCATGATAGGGGGGACACTGCTGTCTCATAAAGGATTAAATATTCCCCACATAAAATCAAACGCCGTCGCCGTAACGCCTCGTGATTTGCTCATGGTCGGCAAGTTCTTAAAATACGGAGCCGACATTTTCAGCGTTTCTTTTGTCGAGAACGAAAACGATATAATAAAGATCAAACAATTCATCCGCAGGAAAGGCAAGGATCCTGTCATCATAGCCAAGATTGAGCGGGGTGAGGCGGTAAAAAACATAGACAGCATTCTGGATGCTGCCGACGGCATCATGGTGGCACGGGGGGACCTCGGTGTTGAGATACCGGTAGAACAGGTGCCGGTCGTTCAGAAGATGCTGATACAAAAAGCCAATGCCATGAATAAGGTCGTTATCACGGCGACGCAGATGCTGCTCTCTATGACGGATCATATCAGGCCGACAAGAGCAGAGGTCACCGACGTGGCAAATGCCATACTGGACGGCACGGACGCGGTTATGCTTTCTGAAGAAACGGCAATGGGCGGGTACCCTGTTGAATCTGTGGAGATGATGGCGAAAATTGCTGTTATTACGGAGGCGAAGAGGTATGAGTTCTCCTGTCCGGCAAACCGTCTGTTTTACAATAACCCCATCGGAAAGAAGAACGGGAATATTGATGACGCTGTGGCGCAGAATGTAAAACATACGATAGATGCCGTGGACATAAAATATGTCATAACTGATTCCAGCACCGGCAGGGCGTCCTACAGTATATCAAGATTAAAACCAGGCTGCTGGATACTGTCCGTTGCTTATGATAAAAAGATGCTCCATCTGTTAAGCATGTCCTACGGCATATATCCGCTGTCCCTTACAAAGGGACAGCGAGATGTTCGAAGGGACATCCTCCATAATCTCTCTCTGAGCAAGAGGATAAAGCACGGGGATAAGATACTTCTTATTGAAGAGTCCGTTCATAAGAAAGAAGCGTATTACAACTCCATGGACATCATCACCGTACCTTCTTAACGGCTTAAACAGATTAAACGGTTTAAACCGTACTCGGTAATTTAGTCATTGCGAGGAGTGGAACGGCGAAGCAATCTCCCCCCTCACCCTGCCTCTCCCCTGAGGGGAGAGGATTAAGGTGAGGGGGATTCATGATAAACGGGCAACAGTTACAGGGCAAACCTTTCGATGGCCTTGTTCACCTCTCCGGGCTTTTCCATCATCACCATGTGTCCTGCGTCATTGATGGTTTCAAGCCGGGAATCTTTGATCTTTTGATTCAGATACAGGGCATATTTTACCGGGGTCATCATATCCTTGTCCCCGGCTATGATTAACGTTTTCGTCTTTATCGTGCCGATCCTATCCATCGCATCGAACCTGTTGCATGCCGTGAAATCATTATATGCGGCCTGAGACTGCGCATGGGAAAGTATGTTCTCGAACGCGGACCTGGTTTGCCGGTCCGCTGATGTGGACATGGAAAACGTGGATGCGAGTCCGACGTACTGCTTATAGTCCGTTTCAATGGCAGAAAAGACCTGCGGCATTACTTTAAGCTTTGCTCCTGTTGCGACGAGGACAAGCCCTGCAAGCAGTTCGGGATGCAGGATCGCGATCCTCTGTGCTATTGCACCGCCCATGGAATGTCCGATCAGAATAAATTTTTCGAGGTGCAGCTTGTCAGCAAGCTCTACCACGGTATTTGCGTAGGTATCGATGTCATCATGGCTATTGCCCGATGAACCGCCGTGTCCCGGCAGGTCCGGAATGATAACCTTTGCGCGGTCTTTAAAGTACAGCCATTGCGCCTGCCACACCTCATTGGTAGAACCGGCCCCGTGCAGGAACATCAGGACGGGTTTGTCTCCGGTTTCCGATATCAGGCATGAAAGGACGTTATCGTTCAAGGCTATTTTTTTGGTGTTCATAGATAATTCTTACTCCTATGAAAAAGCATAAATCAAAAACCGGCTCTACCTTCCCGACACGTTGAACCGGAAGTACACAACATCGCCTTCCTGCATGACATACTCTTTGCCTTCTATACGGAGAAATCCCTGCTCGCGTGCAGCGGCTTCTGAGCCTGCCTTTACATAGTGATCGTACGAGATAATCTCCGCCTTGATAAAGCCTTTTTCGAAATCAGAATGGATCTTGCCCGCTGCCTGGGGCGCCCTGGTGCCCTGTACGATGGTCCATGCCTTGGCTTCCTTGGGACCGGACGTAAAAAACGTCATAAGGTTGAGCAGACGGTAGCCCTTCTCTATCATTTCATCGAGCCCGGATCGTTTGATGCCGAGTTCCTTCAGGTATTCTGCGCGTTCCGCTACGTCCAGTTCAGCGAGCTCTGCCTCCAATTTTCCCGAAATAACAACAACCCCTGCACTCTCCTTTAACGCTTCGGCCTCCACCTCTTTCACGTACGCCTGCTCTTCTTTGTTGGATGCAACGGTAATACCGCTCTGGTTCAGTTCCGTTACGTTTGCTATGTACATGGCCGGTTTTGATGTTAAAAGATTGAGCTCCTTTGAGAGTTCCTGTTCTTCGAGCTTCATCTGCAGGGTGATGGCTTTTTTCCCCGCGGACAGATGCAGAGAAAGCCTTTTGAAAAAATCAGCCTCTTCGATAAGTTTCTTGTTCCCGCTCTTTGCAGCCCTTGCTGCCTTTTCAAGCCTCTTATCAACGGTGTCCAGATCTGCAAGGAGCAGTTCCGTATTGATAATGCCGATGTCCCTTGAAGGATTAACATCGCCTTCGACGTGGATGATGTCCTTGTTGACGAAACACCGCACGACATAGGCTATGGCATCAACCTCGCGTATGTGGCTTAAAAATTTGTTTCCCAGTCCTTCTCCCTTTGATGCACCCTTGACAAGTCCTGCTATGTCCACAAACCTGAGCGTTGTGTATACCTTTTTTTCGGCTTTATCGATACGTGCAAGCAGGTCAATACGTTCATCGGGTACATCGACAACCCCTATATTGGGTTCTATAGTCGTGAAAGGATAGTTGTCCGCAGAGACCTTCGATGCCGTCAGTGCGTTGAATATGGTCGATTTGCCCACATTCGGCAGTCCTACGATGCCGCAGCTGAATCCCATTTATTCCGCCTTTATCCCGTTTATGAATTCCATTGCCTTCTGCCTTTCGCCGCCGAGAAACATCAGCAGCCCGTCCGAGATCTTGCCGAACAATCCCTCCAGGGACTTTAACTCCTGAGCACCGAACTCCGATAATACATAATCTATCGTGTCGCCCGTATTCCCGGGCTTTCCAATACCTATTCGTATCCTGTAAAATTCCCTGGTCCCGAGCTTTTCGATAATTGACTCGATACCCTTATGCCCGGCACTGCTCCTGTTGAAATGAAATTTCGCCCTGCCCACGGGTATATCCATATCATCATGTACAATAACGATATCGTGCGGTGCGATGCGGTATTTCCTTGCCGCAGCATGGACAGCAATGCCGCTCAGGTTCATGTAGGTCAGGGGCATCATGAGGAGGGCATCGTGTTCCTCCCAGTATCCTGTCAGCGAATCAAATTGTTTTTTCCGGATCTCGCAGCCGGCCCTGTCTGCAACCGCGGATAAAAACAAAAAACCCGCATTATGCCTTGTGTAAAGGTATTTCTTTTCCGGATTTCCCAGACCGGCAACAAGAAGTGCCGGTTTGTGTGTTTTATGTAAACCGAACAACGGAGTTTATTTCGATTTTGATTCTTTCTTCGCTTCTTTTTTAGGTTCAGCCTTTTCCTTTGCAGCAGGAGCAGCCTGTTTACCCTCTTCTGCGGGCAGTTCGCCTTCTTTGGCTTCCTTGCCTTTCTTGATTACCTCTGGTTCTGCTGTTGTTGTCTCAACGGCAGCAACCGGCTGGACAACCTCTTCCTTGGCAGGTATCATAACGTGAACCACGGGTGCCTCGGGATTGTCGGTAAATTCGACTCCCGTAATGGGCTTAATGTTTTTAACGTGCAGGGTATGGCCTATGTTTAACTCTGTTACGTCAATCTCGATATGTTTCGGTATGGCTGTCGGCAGACATTTTATATTCAGCTCTCTTGCAACGACCTGCAGTATACCGCCGAGCTCAAGGCCTTTTGCCTTACCGGTTATCATGACAGGAGCCTTGGTCTTGATGTACTGGTTTTCAAAAACTTCATAGAGATCGACATGCAGGAACTCGTCCGTCGTTACATGCCGCTGCAGTTCTTTGATCAGGGCTATTTTTTTGCTCGACTCTCCATCGTTCTTGATGCTGAGCGTTATAAGCTCGTTTGAACCCGTCTTTAAGACCTTTTTTAATTCCTCAGCCGGGATCGTAACGTGCAGGGTATCGTGATTTTTACTGTAGATAACAGCCGGTACCTCTTTTTTATTTCTTATGATCCGTGCTTTTTGTTTGCCGAAATCTTTTCTTAATGTTGCATTCAATAACAATTCTCCCATTGTCTTCTCCTTATTATTCATACGAACAGCGAACTTACAGAAGTCTCATCGTGTATCCTCATGATGGCTTCTGCAAGCAGGTGCGCTATACTTTTTACGACTATTTTTGAGCATGCCGCGGTATGTTCGTTTGGTCTGATAGTATCCGTTACAATAAGTTCAACCATCTGCGATTTTTGTATTCTCTCCACGGCATTGCCCGAGAGTACCGCGTGGGTTGTACATCCATATACCTTTGCCGCTCCCTGCTTCATCAAAGCATCCACGGCCTGCGTTATGGTGCCCGCAGTGTCGACGATATCGTCGACAATCAGTGCGTCTTTGTCCTTTACGTCGCCGATAATGTTCATAACCTCGGAAACATTGGGCCTCGGTCTCCTCTTGTCGATGATGGCAATAAATGCATCCAGCCTCTTTGCAAATGCCCTGGCCCTTTCAACGCCGCCCGCATCCGGGGATACGACAACGATGTCATTGTGTATATGCTCTTTTATGTATTCGAGCAGTACCGGCATTGCATAGAGATTGTCGACAGGGATGTTAAAGAACCCCTGGATCTGTCCCGCATGCAGGTCCACGGTTAAAACCCTCTGCGCCCCGGCGGTCGTCAGCAAGTCGGCAACAAGCTTTGCGGATATCGGTGTCCTGGGGTTAACCTTCCTGTCCTGCCGTGCGTAGCCGTAGTACGGTATGACCGCGGTGATCCTTTTTGCCGATGCCCTCTTCAATGCGTCGATCATGATCAGCAGTTCCATGATGTGGTGGTTTCCCGGTATGGAGAGTGACTGCACGGCGAAAACATCCATTCCCCGTACGTTCTCGTTGATCTCGATCCTGCTTTCTCCGTCACTGAATGTTTTTACCATTGCATCACCTGGGCTCATGCCGAGGTTCTTGCAGATGTTCTCTGTAAGTTCTCTGTTGGAACTGCCGCTAAATATCTTTAAATTGCCCTTCATATTTTTATCCTAACTGGGGCGGGAGGATTCGAACCTCCGCATGGCAGATCCAAAGTCTGCTGACTTACCGCTTGTCTACGCCCCAAGAAAGCCAAAAAACCCGTTAGTCTCTGGCTAAAAAAAACTTCAATTATGCCTCCGCCTTGCTTACTTCCTGTTCTGCAACATCTCCTCTTTCAAGCTCTTTCTTGTAAGCATCGATAACCGTATCTTCGATCTTCTGCCGTGTCTCGTTGTTCAGCGGGTGTGCGGTATCCTTGTAGCTGCCGTCCTTCATCTTCTTGCTCGGCATGGCTACGAACAAGCCGTTGTTGCCGTTAATGATCCTGAGGTCCCGTATGACAAAACAACCGTCAAAGATTATTGTCGCAAACGCCTTTAGTCTCTCCTCGTTAACCGGGAACACCTTTACCTCTGTAATTTCCATACTCTTTACCTCCTTTGTTATATACCGCTTAGTTTGTAAACCGTTGTATAGTCATTCGAAATCTTGTTAAAAGTTTTTTCTGCTTCCCGCTCATCATAGAACACGCCAAAAACACAGGACCCGCTTCCGGTCATTGCAGCTGCTCTGGCACCGTTCTGTAAAAGTTTCTCCTTTATCCTTTTTATTTCTGGAGTATGCTCCTCCGTTACCGTCTCAAGGTCGTTTTGAAGACATCTCATAATATCATCTTTTGTATAGAAAGCAAGATCGCACATAAAGGGTAGTCCGGTTTTTGTCAATGGTTTTAAGTGGGAATATGCCCAGCGCGTCGATATACCGAACTCCGGTTTTACAACAACATAATATAAAGGATCCGCAATCACAACCTTTTTGACGATCTCTCCCCTGCCGCTTGCCAGCCCGTCGCCGTCCATCATAAAAAAAGGAACGTCGGAACCGATCTCCTTCGATATCTCGAGAAGTTCCGGTTCGGTATAAGAGGGCAGCAATTTGTTCAGCATCTTTAATACGCACGCCGCATCGCTGCTTGCGCCTCCCATGCCCGATTCAACCGGGATATGCTTTTCTATCATGATGTCAGCCCGTTTCTCCTTTACGCTCTTACGTTCAAAAAAAAGCTTTGCTGCACGGTAAGCGGTATTGTTTTCATTCACCGGAATATCATGGACAGGGTGCGTGTTATTGTAGGGGCGGGGTTCCCCTGCCCTTTGAGGGTTTTCCCGGGATTCCCTGCCGATGAGATCGGTAATATGAATATGCAGGGAACTGCCTTCTTCAACAGATATGCCGATTTTATCGTACAGGGATACCTTCTGCATCAGAGTCAGTATGTTATGATAGCCGTCATCCCTTTTGCCGGTGACGTAGAGGAACAAGTTAAGCTTTGCAGGCGCCAACGATGAAGCATGTTCCATGGTTACCTATTCGGAATCTTTTACAATGGAGGATATCTTTTGTGTTTCCATGGAAGAAGTGCCGTTGAACGAGGCACCCTCTTCTATGAGCAGAATAGGGGTCTTTATGTTTCCGGTGAACCTTCCCTTGCTTTTTATCTCCACCCTGTTGGCTGCGGCAATATTGCCCTTTATCTCTCCGCTCAATATCAAAGAGCCTGTTTCTATTTCGGCTTCCAGGACAGCGCTTTCACCGACAAGCAGTTTTCCCTTTGATTGTATGTTGCCCTTAAAAGAGCCGTCTATTCTTACCACTCCGTCAAAAACAAGTTTTCCTTCAAAGGAACTCTCCCTGCCTATAATCGTGTGGATTTCTTCGGATCGGACTTCGTTTTCTTTTTTATCAAACATAGAGCCTCCTAAACTCCCCGTATCGTGTTCAAAATTCTATCAAGGTCATCAAAAGAAGAATAATGTATCTCGATCCAGCCGCTGTTCCCGGAATGGCTGACCTTTATCTTTGTTGCGAATACCTTCCTCAGTTCATCCTCTATTGCGGTTACCTGCGACAGGACCTCTTTTGACTGAGACGCCTCTTTTGTTTTATTCCGTTTGATTTTTACATAACCTTCGGCAGCCCTTACCGTGAGTTTTTCATCGCGGATCTTCTTGAAGAGCTTCAGCTGTTCTTCAACGGTAGCAAGTGCGAGTATTGCCCGTGCATGCCCCGGGCTTACACCGCCGTTTCTTATCGCGGCCTTGATCTCTTCCGGGAGCCTGAGAAGCCTGACTGCATTTGCAACCGTGGCCCTGTCCTTGCCCACCCGCTTTGCGACATCAATCTGGTTCAAGCTGAAGTCCTCGATAAGCTTCCTGTATCCTTCCGCCTCATCAATGGGGTTGATGTCTTCCCTCTGCAGGTTCTCGATGAGTGAAAGGATCAATTGGTCCTTGTCATTAACATCCTTGACAATGACAGGTACTTCTTTCAACCCCAGCTTCTTTGCGGCACGCAAGCGCCGCTCTCCCGCTATAAGCTCGAAGCCGGTGCCGTCGGGTTTTACAACAAGGGGCTGGAGTATGCCGTTCGCCTGTATGGACTGTGCGAGTTCATCGATTGAATGGTCGTAGAACGACTTCCTCGGCTGGTTTCTGTTTGCCGAGATCTTCGATACAGGACAGATAAAATAACCTTCTTTTGTGGTAATTTCCTTTGTCCTAACCGGTATGAGTGCAGACAGCCCTTTTCCAAGGGCATTATGCCTTTTTTCCATGCTCAGCAGTTCCTTTATTTTTATGTTTTTGAAGTAATTCTTTTGCCATATCTATGTAGCTCCGTGCTCCCTTTGACGTTATATCGTAGAGTAATGCAGGCTTGCCAAAGCTTGGGGCCTCACTCAGCCGTACGCTTCTGGGAATAACCGTTTTAAATCTCAGGGACGCAAAATGCTTGTCTATCTCGTCCTTTACCTGAAAAGAGAGGTTATTCCGTGGGTCGAACATTGTCAACAAAATACCTTCTATCTCGAGCACGTGGTTGATATTTTCCGTGATAAGCTCCACGGTCTTCATAAGCTGTCCGAGCCCTTCCATTGCGTAGTATTCGCACTGGAGCGGGATGATAATGCTGTCCGCCGCCGCCAGAGCGTTAACGGTTAAAAGGCCCAGTGACGGAGGGCAGTCGATGATGATGTAATCATAGAGGTCCTGAACGTCCTTGAGTGCGTTCTTTAATCTCGTTTCCCGCGACAGGACATTGATCAATTCTATCTCGGCACCGATGAGGTCCTGGTTTGAAGGTGCGATCTTCAGGTACTCGAGCTCCGTGGATTTTATGATCTGCGGGAGTTTGTTTTTCCCTATGATGGCGTGATAAATACTCTGCTGCAGTGTTGTCTTGTCGATGCTCAAACCGCTCGTGGAATTACCCTGAGGGTCGAGGTCCACCAGCAGGACTTTTTTTTCCGCCACGGCAAGGCTTGCCGCTAGGTTTACGGCTGTTGTTGTTTTGCCGACGCCGCCTTTTTGATTTGCTATTGAAATTACCCTTGCCATAGCTTTCCTTTATGTCAAAACAATGGTAAACTGTCAAATAGGTCTTATAAGACCTATAGGTCCTATTATGATAAGCGAGAGCAAGGAAAAAGAGTTAATAAAAAGAATGGAAGCGCTCGGTGTCAGGGAAGCGGATATTGCGGAGAAATTTATCCGTGCCCAGGGTCACGGCGGCCAGAATGTGAATAAAACCTCGACCTGCGTTTATTTAAAACACCTGCCCACAGGCATAGAGGTGAAGATGCAAAGGGAAAGGTCGCAGTCTCTAAACCGGTTCCTCGCACGGAGGCTTTTGGTTGATAAGATCGAGCAGACGGTTATGGGTGAAAAAAGCCGCATCCGGCAGCAGATAGAGAAGGTACGGCGCCAAAAAAGGAAGCGTTCGAAAAGGGCAAAAGAAAAGGTACTGCAGAATAAAAAGAATATATCTATGAAAAAGGCATCCAGGGGCAGGGTGGATGAAACCAATGAATGATCCAATTTTCTTCTGTCATTCCGCACCCCCGATCGGAGTCGAGGGCAGGCTTGATGCGGAATCCAGTTTTTCTCTGAATCCCTGCTTGATAATAAATAAGGATGTGGATTTATGAAAAAATTGGCAAAAAAACTTGCCGGGCTCCTTATGAAGAACCGAAAGACCCTGTCAACGGCAGAGTCCTGTACAGGGGGAATGATAGCAAAGGTCATAACAGACGCCCCTGGCAGCTCACGGTATTTTATGGGTGGTGTTGTAAGCTATTCCAATGAGGTAAAGATAAAGGTCTTACGTATTGACAGGGCATTAATAGAACAGCATGGTGCTGTGTCAAGGCAGGTTGCACAGGCAATGGCAAGGGGAGTACAAAGGCTCATGCATACGGACTGCGCAATCGCAGTAACC
>DAHXOM010000159.1 GCA_027364825.1 bacterium
GTTTTAAATAAGCAGGAAGCCTGGAAAAGCTATCAAGGACCACCTCTCCGTTTGCCCCGGTAAGCTCTGAAAACGGTACCGGGCCCGTAGCAACCCCTATAAATCTGACACCTGCGTTGGCAGCCGTCTGCGCATCGACAAGAGAATCTCCGACATAAACGACCTGCTCTTTCGGCAATTTAAATTCCAATCGTATCTTTTCGATCGTGTCGGGATCCGGCTTACTCCTCAATCCATCTCCAATACCAACAACATTCCTGAAATATTTGCCGATACCCAAATGTTCAAGGAGAGAACGGGAATATTTTCCGAGCTTGTTGGTTGAGACCCCCATGAGGTATCCGGCGTTGGAAAGCTCCTCAACCACCTGAAGCACGCCGTCGAGCAGTGTTGTTTTATCGAGGTAGATCTTCTCATAATTCGAGCGAAACATACGGACTGCATGGACCGGGTCGCCTATCCCGTTGATATGAGCCATGACGTCTTCAAGCGGCATGCCGATTGTTTTCAAAACATCTTCATACGAATACTCGGGCAAGCCGAGTCCCCTCATCGTATAGTTAAAGCTCTCGTATATTGCAGAGAAAGAATCGATAAGCGTACCATCCAGGTCAAATATGATGCCCTTGAATGAGCTATCGAGCTTTTTAATGATATCGCCGTAATTGTCGTACCAGAAAGACGGTATCTTGTTCTCATTGCAGTATGATTTTAACATTGACCTTGCAAATACAATATCAGCCTCAGGTACCGCGTCTATATCGGAATATCCATTCCCTATATATATAATCCTGTCAAAATAAGGCCTGAATGCCCGCATTATTCTTTTTTTACATACCCCTGAAAAGGAACAATCATTGTCCCAGAAAGGAAAATCCATGAAAATCTTATTGCCGTTGTCCCTCATAATATTGGCAAATACGCATATACCGTCCTTTACTCCATGTTCGAGAAGGGTTTCCTCTATCAACAGATCAAACCCATCGCTGATGATGATATGGGCAATTTCCTTTTCCTTCGTAAAGTTTAAGAATGGAACGAAGTGTTCATCAATAATTGCCTGATTTACATAAAAATCCCTGATAATGTTAAAGGACATACCTTCAACATCGAGCAACCTTTTGTAAACATCCGGTGCACTCAGGCTGTTACCGATGAATTTTTCCTTGAGATCGGAATAGCTTTCGATTATCTTGCCGAATTCTTCACCGAGGTCTTTTTTATTTATTGTCCCGTCGAAATCGCTAACGATGAGTATTTTCATGTTCTCAAGGCTTTAGTGCCGTGTACCTCAGGCACTCCCGTAGCTGTGCAAACCCGATAACACAAGATTGACGCCGAGATAGGTAAACAAAACAAAAGCAAATCCGAGGATTGCAAAAATAGCCGCAGCCCTGCCGTGCCATCCCCATGAATATCTGAGGTGGATATAAACGATGTAGATCAGAAACGTAATGAGGGACCATGTTTCTTTGGGATCCCAGCTCCAGTATCTGCCCCATGCATAGTCTGCCCAGGCCGCCCCCGTAATAATACCGATCGCCAGGAGCACTTCACCGATAATGATAAGTTTATAGCTCATATCGTCAAGGATCTTCGTGGAAGGCAGATAAGAGAGCACCTTACCGTTCGTATGCTTTGTGTACCAATCGCTTATCAAATAAAATATCGATGCTCCGAATGCAAGGGCGAAGAATGCATAACCAAAGAAACTTGTAATAACATGAAAGACAAGCCAGTTGCTCTTTAAAGCAGGAACAAGGGGCTCTATCCTGCTGCTTACATCGGGTGAAAACGATGCGTACGCCATAAATATAAAAGGGTAAGAGAAACAGGAAACCCCAGCTTCCTCACCTTGTATTTGATATCCACGATTATATAGGTAAGTGCTATTGTCCATGAAAGGAATATCAGGGATTCGTACAGGTTTGTTATTGGTATATGCCCGTAGTCAAGATGATAGGATTCTATCCATCTCGCAGCCAAGCCTGCCGTCTCGAGCAAAAAGGCAGACACGAAAACCACAAAACCCGATATATCAAGGAATTTTTTCTTAAATACAAGCACGAACAGATAAAAGAACATAGCCCCCACATACACAAACGTAGCTATGCTTAACAACAACGTATTTGTCTGGTGACCAATATGTATCATTCTATTACCCCTTTCTTAATCTCATTTACAATCTTCTCGAACTCCATTTCAAATGAATATTTGTTCCTGTCTGCAACGCCTGCAATCGTGAATGAGTTGTCATACTTATCAGGAATGAATATCCATATCCTCCGTCTATAGCTGAAAAACGACATGATAAGACCAAGGATCAGTATAATCGCACCGGCCGCCACATACGGGGCACCCGGGTCTTTTGCAACCTGCAGGCCTGTATAAAAACTCTCGTTTGCCTTAACAAACCTTATCTTATACCCGCCTACTGCTTCTGCACCATGGAAATCGGGATATTTCTGGAGATATATCGAAGTATTAACAAGTTTTTGACCTTTATATACACCGAGCAGTATGGTTGGTCCGAAGCCCTGATAATTTTGTGCGTAATCAAGCACCGTTATTGAGGTGTTATCCGAAACATGATACGGCTCATTAAGATTCAGAGAAATATCGCTATCTCCTTTATGGGCATTTGTCAAAACAAGATCAAAATTACTTGCGCCGGCCTGACCATACGATGCCTGATATATTGTAATACCTTTGTATGTCAGAGGCTTGTTAACATCGATTACTTTCTGGGCTACCACATTACCATCGGAAATTATACTGAGATCGCTCTTGTAAGCCTTTGGCATACCTGAGTTGTAAAACTCCACATTAAAATGATTACATTTGATTGAAAACGGCAGCTTGATATCTTTATTTCCCCTGAGTGTCCTGACAATATTCGTGCTGTCTCCGGGAACGAGGTTAACGTAGCTTTCAAAGCCAAAAAATGAACCAATCAAAACTCCGATGAATATAATAATAAGGCTTATATGGGTTATGTACGGCCCGAACCTTGCAATACGGCCTTTCTCAAGATAAAGGAAATCACCTTCTTTTGAATCGTTATGAACAGGAGCCTTGTATATCTCTTGTAACCTCCTGGTTAAATTTTTAATCAACGTTTCCCTGTCCCCGTTATACGGTATAGTTGCTTTTTCCTTAAATGCATTCAGTTTCTCTACAGGAAGTTTTAGTTTCGGATTTGAGAACATTTTAAAGATCGCCGGCAATCTCTCCCATGTACAGACGATAACGTTGACAATGAAAAGTATCAGCAGCAACTCAAACCACCAGGAATGATACATATCAAAGAGATCAAAAGAATTCAGTACATTAAAAACCGACTGTCCATAATGTTTTATGTACATCTCATCCGGCAGTCCCTGCTGTATCACGGTACCGATAATAGCTGTAGCGATAATAATGAGAATCAGCA
>DAHXOM010000302.1 GCA_027364825.1 bacterium
TGTTAAAGATATCCTTGATATCATTAAAAAGTACGGGAAGACAGAGGAACAGAAAAACGCAGTACCTCCACCCATTATCCTGGTAGCAGACGACAGGCCGGAGAACATTGAACTGATAAGCGCAACCCTTGCCCCCATGGGGTACACTATTGTACGTGCGGCGAACGGCGTACAGGCCATAGAGAAGATAAGGACAATTCGTCCGGACATTGCGCTGATAAATGTTTTCATGCCGGAATTGAACGGTATTGAGGTATGCAAAAATATTAAGTCGGACGAGCAATACTCTTCAATACCCGTTATCATGATAACAGCCCTCAATGATGCAGATTCGAAGATGAAATCACTCTCTGTCGGTGCAGACGAATTCCTGACAAAACCCGTAGACCGGTATGAGCTGATTGTAAGGGTCGGCAATCTTTTAAACGTCAAAAAACATATCGACAAACTCAACAATAAAGTTATTGAAAAGACTCAAGAGCTTCAAAAAGCGATCAGGGAATTAAAAAACAGCAACCTTGCCGTAGTCTACAGGTTATCAAGGGTGGTTGAATATAGAGACAATGATACAGGGAACCACAATATAAGGGTGAGCAAGTATGTTATGAGCTTAGCAGAGGCCATGGGACTTGCGAAACAGGAAGTCGAGGCGATATCAATAGCAAGCTCCCTGCACGATATAGGGAAGATAGGTGTGCCTTTATCCATACTGTTAAAGCCATCCAGCCTGACTACTGAAGAATTCGAACAGGTAAAAAGGCACCCGAAAATAGGTTCGGACATATTAAACAATTCCGGTTCAAGACTGCTCGATATGGCAGGAGAGATAGCGCTGACACACCATGAGAGGATGGATGGAACAGGTTATCCGCAAGGATTGAAGATGGAGGAAATCCCTTTGACTGGCAGGATAACGGCAGTGGCGGATGTATTTGATTCCATGACCATAAAAAGGCCGTACCGGGACGCCGTTCCCGTGGATCAAACCGTTGCATACATAAAATCGAATGCTGGCACGCAGTTTGACCCGCAGATCACGGACGCCTTTATGAAACATCTTAAAGACATACTTGATATAAAATATATGTTAAAAGAGTAATGCCTAGCCCCTTTTTGCTTGACTTACTACGCATTTAAAGTTACCGATTTTTAATGCACTGGTTCTCCCCTATAATCCCTATTTTTATGACTCATGGAAATGTAGGTGCGCTGCATGCACTGTGGACATTTCCCGCTATTATTGCGCTTGCCCTGATCATTGCATGGTCAGCGGAATCCGCCCAGTATTTTATGTCACAGGGACTTGCCCTGGCACTCCTCGCATGGTTCCAGACAGCCCCTGAGTTTATGGTCGAAGCTGACCTTGCATGGCATAAAGAGGTCCATTTAATGCTTGCCAACCTCACCGGCTCTTTACGCCTGCTTACCGGTGTCGGTCTGCCGCTGGTGTTTTTCGTATCCTACATCTACAACAGAAAACACAAGAACGGCTCAACAATCCATATAGAAAAGGCCCACTCGATAGAGATAGTGTTCTTTGCCATAGGCATACTGTATCTTTTTGTTGTGTATCTGAAAGGCAGTTTAAGCATCATAGACGGTATGGTTATGCTGGGTATCTATCTTGTTTATCTGTTCTTTCTTACAAAACTTCCTTCGAGGGAAAGGGAAGAACAATCCTCTATGGAGTATATACCGGCAAAGATTATCGGCATGAAGGGTGTGTACCGGACTGCAACCATCAGCCTGCTTTTTATTATAGGAGGTGTCGGATTGGTACTTGTTGTAGACCCGTTTATAGAGAGTATGAAGAGCGTTGCACTTTCCGTCGGCATAACAGAGTTCATATTCATTCAATGGGTGTCGCCGTTTTTATCGGAGTTTCCCGAGAAACTCAGCGCATTTTACTGGGCTAAAAAAAAGCATGGGGCGACCATGGGGCTTATGAATATAACGTCGTCCACCATAAATCAGCTCACCCTGCTGCCTGCGATGCTTCCGTTTATCTATTCCTATGCCATGGGCGGTATAACGCCGATCACGTTCGATGCCTATCAAAAGTCGGAATTGTTCCTTACCTTTGCCCAGTGCAGTACAACAATATTACTTTTGGTTGACATGAAGTTTAGTTTGTATGAAGCAGGTTGTATGTTTATTGTATGGTGTATACAATTTTTTGTGCCGTCGACAAGGGAAGTGATAACGTATGTCTTTTTGGGATGGGCATTGTTAGAAGCAGGTTTGATAATTTTTAAGATTAAAAGTATAGATGTGGCGGATAATTTTGTCAGTACTTACAAAAGATATATAAAAATTTAAAAAGGAGGAAGTATGACACAGGAAGCTCAAATATTAACGTTCATCATTGTGGTCAGTATCATATCACTGGGATATGCAGGCTGGCTGGCAAGCTGGGTCCTTAAAAAGGACATGGGAACACCAAAGATGCAGGAGATCAGCAATGCGATTAAGGAAGGTGCTGTCGCATTTTTAAACAGACAGTACAAGACGATCATCTCGCTTGCACTTCTTACTGCTGTTATCATCTTTGGCATATACTACGGTGTACAGAATAATGCGAGCCTTGCATGGAAGACAGGCATAGCCTTTATATTCGGCTCATTCTCATCTGCACTTGCGGGGTATGTGGGTATGCACATTGCAATCAGATCAAATGTAAGAACAGCAGCAGCATCAACCCGCAGCCTTGATGAGGCATTGAAGGTATCGCTCCGCGGCGGCGCTGTTTCAGGGGTAACCATTGTTGCAATGAGTCTGCTCGGCATATCTATATTGTTTTTGCTCTACGGCGGACTTTCAAACCCGGAACATGTACCGTATATGCTGGTTGGCTATGGATTCGGAGCCAGCTTTGTTGCCCTGTTTGCACAGCTTGGCGGCGGTATTTACACAAAAGCAGCTGATGTCGGTGCAGACCTTGTCGGCAAGGTAGAGGCCGGTATTCCGGAGGATGACCCGAGGAACCCTGCTGTTATAGCAGACCTTGTCGGTGACAATGTCGGTGACTGTGCAGGAAGGGGTGCGGATCTGTTTGAATCAACCGCTGCCGAGAACATCGGAGCCATGATCCTTGGAATAGCTCTGTATCAGCATTTCGGATTAAAGGGTATACTGTTCCCTCTGCTTGCAAGGGCGTTCGGTCTTATTGCAGCCATGTTTGGTATACTTATTGTAAAGACAAAGGAAGATGGAGAACCGATGCAGGCATTGAACAAGGGGTATTATCTTACCAGTATACTTGCGGCAGTGGGTTTTTGGGTTGCAACAGACCTTCTGCTGAACAATAATATGTGGTTTTTCTACGCTGGTTTGGTCGGTATTGTAACAAGTATATTGTTTGTTTTCATCACCCAGTACTATACAGAATACAGATACAGACCTGTGAAAGAGATTGCAGAGTCTGCAAAAACAGGACCTGCGACCGTTATTATTACAGGCTTTGCAGTCGCGCTTGAGAATACCGTTCTGCCAGCCATAGTAATCGGCATTGCCTTGATTATGTCGTACTACTTCGGACTGAAGGGCAGCGCAATTGAATTTGCCAACAACCCGGCAGGCGGCGCTATAACAGGCGGTGGTTTCTTTGGTACTGCAATTGCAACCATGGGTATGCTTTCGACATCAGCGTATGTTCTTGCAATGGATACCTTCGGTCCGATAACGGATAATGCAGGCGGTATCATCGAGATGTCCGATCAGCCGGAAGCGATCAGGAAAAAGACAGACAAGCTGGATGCTGTTGGAAATACCACAAAGGCATTGACAAAAGGCTATGCAGTCGGCAGTGCGGCACTTGCAGCCTTCCTGCTCTTCAATGCGTATCTTGATGATGTAGGCGAATTGATGATGAAAGCAAAAAACCTTATTGGACAGCCAATGTCAAATCCGCTTGTACAGAAGATTTATGAAACTGCACACACCATTAACCTTGCAGACGTGCATGTATTTGTTGCCGGGTTACTTGGTGCAATGCTTGTATTCATATTTGCGTCATTGGCAATAGCGGCTGTCGGGAAAGCGGCTTATTCGGTCATCAGTGATGTCAGGGCACAGTTTAAAGAAAACCCGGGCATTATGAAAGGCACATCAAAGCCGGACTACGGACGCACCGTCGATATTGTTACCAAAACGGCACTGAAGAAGATGGTACTTCCCGGTATTCTGCCTATACTTTCACCGATTATCATAGGGTTGATATTCAGAGAATTTGGTTTTGGTGCACAGGCGGTTGCAGGCTTCATTATGGTTGCAACCATTGTAGGTGTACTCTTTGCAATTGTTTTGAACAACGGCGGTGGTGCATGGGATAACGCAAAGAAGTACGTAGAAACCGGTGCATTGGGCGGCAAAGGTTCTGATGCACACAAGGCAGCGGTTGTAGGAGACACCGTAGGCGACCCATTCAAGGATACAGCAGGTCCATCACTCCATGTTCTTATAAAATTACTGGCAACAGTAACCCTTGTTATGGCACCTCTGTTCCTATAAGAACGGCCTGAAAGATTAAGAAGTTTATTAGCCCCCCCACCGACGGCGGGGGGCGTTTTATTTCGTATCGTCTCAGAACCCTTCCTTATTGCTTTTTTCCACAGTTGAGGTCTAAATAATAGTCTATGAAGATTATATTTATGGGTAGTGCTGCATTCAGCATACCTTCACTGGAAGCTATTCTAAAATCATCGCACCGTATTGTTGGTGTAATAACAAACCCGGAAAAACCGTCAGGCAGGGGGCTTAAAAACAAGCGCACGCCTGTAGCTGAGCTTGCGGCACAGTCTAAAATCGATACCGTGACCCCGGCTACTCTCAGGAACAATGCTGAAACAGCAGAATGGATAAGGCATCATGCACCGGATGCTGCTGTTGTTGTTGCCTACGGAAAATTTATACCACCGGATGTGTTGCGTATACCCGCTCATGGCTGTTTAAACGTACATCCGTCCCTCCTGCCGAAATACAGGGGGGCTGCGCCTATCCAGAGGGCCATTATGTACGGAGAAGCAAAAACAGGTGTAACGGTAATGCTGCTTGATGAAGGTATGGACAGCGGTCCTGTTTTTATGCAAAACGAGGTGGGCATTGAACCCAAGGATGATGCCGTAACACTCGGGGAAAGACTTTCGCAGGCAGGGGCGGATATGCTCGTAGAGACACTCGACCTTCTCGAACAAAAGCGGATAGAACCCGTTGCACAACAACACGGGCTTGCAACACTGGCGCCCAAGATAAGCAAAGAAGAGGGCAGACTGGACTTTAACAGATCGGCCAGGGAACTCCATAATGTCGTCA
>DAHXOM010000304.1 GCA_027364825.1 bacterium
ATGTTCTACAGCTAAAAAACCTGTTCAGCTTTAATAGGGTAAATCCTTGCTGTTGGATTGACACACCTGTATTAGTATGCACAATCTATATATACATTTTACCGATGTTGCTGGAAGCGGCAACAGAGAATGGAACAGAAAGAATTTATCATATGAAAAAAGATATAATCGTAACAAACGATGCCATTGCTGCCATAAGTACACCGCACGGTGAAGGTGCCATAGGTATTGTACGGTTGAGCGGTGGGAAACCACAACAAATATTTAAAGAAGTTTTTGTTCCTTCAAAACCGGTAAAGAGATACCAGAGCCATAAATTATATCATGGGGCTATCGTGAATGGTTCGAAAGACGTTATCGATCAGGTCATGGCAGCGTTTATGAAAGCCGGCAAAACCTATACAGGAGAAGACATGCTGGAGATATATACACACGGCGGTTCGAATGTTGTCAACGCGGTTCTTCAGAGAGTTTTAAAAGCCGGTGCAAGACTTGCGGAGAGAGGAGAATTTACGAGAAGGGCTTTTTTGAACGGCAAGATGGACCTCCTCCAGGCGGAAGCGGTTCTGGATCTTATTAAAGCGGATACAGATACGGCACGGAAGCAGGCAATGAATCAGATAACAGGTGTATTGTCAGAATTTATTTCTTCCATAAAGAAAAAGCTTGTCCAGGTGAAAACCAACATAGAAGTACAGATAGATTTCCCGGAAGAGGATGTTTCTCCAAAACAATTATTCGATCTCAAGTTTATCCTGCAGACAGCACACGACGAGGTTATTCATATATTACAGAGTTATGGGCATGCCAGGATTATACGGGATGGCATCCAGAGCGTATTAATAGGAAGGCCCAATGTCGGTAAATCCAGCTTATTCAACACACTTATTGGAGAAAACAGGGCGATTGTTACACCCCACCCGGGGACAACAAGGGATTATATAGAAGAAGCAGTCAATTATCAGGGATTGAAACTTGTATTTATAGACACCGCCGGCATAAGGAGCAGCGAAGAGCCCATCGAAAAACTCGGGATAGAAATGACCCGCAGTATTGTAGAAAAGGTGGACACCATAATCATGGTGATAGATCCAACAACTGCATCCCAGTACCATGAAGAACTCACGATTGCAAAAGAGCATAAGGACAATGTAATGATCGCGATAAATAAGATTGATATTGCGTCCGCAGCTCAGATTGAACAGGCAATAAGGATGTTTGAGGGTTACCCCGTATTTGCGGTATCGGCAATAACACGCGAAGGTGTAGAGTCTCTCGTTCAGGGCATTTCGGCATCTTCCCGTGCGCCTTCCATCGAGAATGCCCCGGTTATCAACAGGTACAGGCATAAGCAGGCGCTGGAACATATAGAGCTTTCCTTACATGCAGCCATAAATCTTATCGATCAACAGGCATTCCCGGAAATTGTTGCGGAAGAGGTTGACAGCGCTCTGGTCGGATTAAAAGAGCTGTCAGGCGAAGTGACATCCCAGGATATACTCGATAAGATCTTCTCAGAGTTCTGTATAGGAAAATAAGAAATATGAGAAAAAAATTGAACAAAGCAGTAAAAAATGGAGATCAATACGATGAAGAGTAAAGTAATTGCACTTGTTGCGCATGATTCTAAAAAGCTGGACCTTGTAGAATGGATAAAATACAATGAAGGTACACTCAAGAAATACACGGTTTACGCTACGAGATCTACCGGAGAGGAAATAAAAAGGCATACCAGCCTTGCAGTAAACCTTTTATTGAGCGGGCCTCACGGCGGGGATGCACAAACAGGTGCTATGATTGCAGAGGGAAAGATAGATATACTTATTTTCTTATGGGACCCGTTAACGCCCCAGCCGCACGACGTTGACGTAAAGGCACTGCTCAGACTTGCGGTACTTTATAACATACCTATGGCATGCAACAGGGCAACAGCGGATTTTTTGATCTCGTCTCCAATGTTTCAATAATAAAGATCTGCAAAAGCAGGAGATTCTATCCTTGCTTACCCTGCTATTTTATAACATCTCTGTTGTTGCAATCCGCCTCAAGGAGAGAAGCAGTTTCTCAATGCCGGTAGATTGCTTCGGCGGACTCCTCGCAATGACGACGAAGGACTCTGTGCAGGAAGTAGAGTTGGACGAAGGTTCTATATACTTGACAGAGTGTTTA
>DAHXOM010000311.1 GCA_027364825.1 bacterium
GCCAGAATCCTCCTTTGATACTGAGACCGGCCGTTGCTGTGCGATCCACGTCACTGAATACCCATGCCTCGGTATGCCCATCACTCCAGCCGAGACGGGAAAAAACACCGACGTTTTTGGCAATCTCCTGTTCAAAGTTCAAACCAAAACCGTATTTGTAGCGGTAGTCACGCGTTGCAAAAATATCTGCTGGCCTGGCAGGATTGCCTAGAGCTATTTGGTAGCTGCCCATGTGAGCGCGGTTCAGAAAGGCCTGGAAGCGTACCGCACCCGAATGACTGTGCAAGGTGAAGCGTTGTTCCATTTCCGTAACCATGCCCCATGCATCGAAGAGATGTTCGTCCATCGCCATGCCGTTGGAAACGGCGGGCATTTGAAATAAACCATACCGCAGCGCCCATTCCGGCTGGTTCAGTTCAACGGCGAAGCCATTGGTGTAACCGAGCGAGTCCGCTGGATAATCCCATGCTTCATTTGCCATAAACACCCAGTTAAGGAACTGTGTACGAGGATCGCTGGCGTAGGTGTTGTTATCAAAAATATCTATTACACTTATCCGTCCAAGGGTGAGCGTAAGCCGCGAGCTATCTTGCATACCTGCCAAGGTGAGCTGGCTATCCGCAATATTTTCCTGATTTCCTCCTAACTCGATGGTCTGGCGGATGAACAGTCGTGCTATGGCTACACCGGGTATACTCGTACCGAGGCGAAAGGCTTCTCCGTTAGGAAAACCTTCCACGCCGATCGTGTTGCCCAAACCAAAACCCTGCCACATCAATCCATCAATGTATGCCTCTGCACCATGCCATAGGCGGAATCCGGCAAACAAATCCAGTGAAACGGTTTCGCGTGTTTCACCACTGCTGGGAAGGCTGTTCGGTCCGGAATACTTCGCTGGAAAGCTTGGATAACCTTGAACGATATCGGTATTCTGAACGTGCCAGTTCCAGATTTGTTCATCGGAAGCGGGGACAGGACTGTTTGTTTTTGCGATGGCCGTAGAATTGGTAAAAAAGATAAGTGGATAAACTATGCCTGCAAGTATAAAGCTGTAGCCGGCATTACGCCAGCTGTACTGGTATTTTTTAAGCTTAATATATTGCATTGCATAGTATCCATAAGTTATTGGTGTGCTCCATAGGATGTATCGTTTATTGTGTCAAGAAAATTCTCCGCAGATTTCAGTGCAGGCGGAACAGGACTGGAATTTTAAGTCAGGTTCCTTCCCTTGCTGAAGTACTATACCTCTATCTCATAATCCACTATCGTGCGTTTCTCACTGACCTTTCCCATGAACGCCGCAACTTCCTTATGGAGCGGGTGTCCCTGATATGCTTCCAATGCGTTTTTATCTTTGAACTCGGCGTATAAAACGACGTCGCAGGGAAGGCCGCTATTGATGATATGTATTCCTACTTCCAGGTGAAACATATTTTCTATTTTACCGTTGAGTCCCTCAAGAAGCCCTTTTGCCAGTACCATGTTTTTCTGCTTTTCATTGCCTTCGGCAAATGCCGTAAACTCCCACATTACGATATGCTTTACCATCGTTATGCCCTCCTTTATTCCCTCATAGATTTAAAAGTACATCCGATTTCTATAGCATGTTGGAACGGAGTTTTCATATCTTTTCCGCATCTGGGAAGTTCAACAGCCCTTGGCTTCTGCCATAAAAACATTGACACATGAACATCAAATATCATAAAAAAAGAAAAAGAGGAGAATTGTGTTTCCAGGACGATTCCACATTTTATTCATAAGCATTCTGTTCATCTTAGCCTTGAGCGCATGGACTGCTCACGCGGATATCATCGTGCTCAACAATGGGACCACAATCACGGGGAAGATCACCGGGGGAGGGAAAGGAACACTTACCATCTCGACGGACTATTCCGAGCCTATTTCCGTACACACGAGCGCAATCAAACAGATCACCATGGAAGAACCTATCAAGTTGCGCCTGAAGAACGGCAAGATACTCAAAGGAAAGCTCTCCATGAGTGCCCAGGGAAAACCCGAGATAATAACCAGCGGGGGAGTACCTGTTGGCCTGAACTGGGATGATGTTGAATCTTTCAATCCGCCGCCAAACGCGTGGTCCGGCACTATCACGGCTGGGGCCAATTCACAGTCCGGCAACACCAGACAGATGAATGCATCCATCGGGGCGAATGCCCTCTGGAAGGCAATAGCGGACAATATCAGCGCACAATTTCTCTACAATTATGCAGAGAATTCGGGAAAACTTTCTGCCCGTAATGTCTTCGGGTCGGCAAAGTATGAACACTTGTTTACACCTCATGTTTATGGATATCTCGATATGGAGATGCTTTCGGATAAATTCATGGATCTCTATCTGCGTACCGTTGCAGGACCAGGCGCCGGATATCAGGTGTGGGACGTTCCGTCGAGTACTCTATCGTTCGAAGTTGGTGTTTCATATTTTCACGAACATCACTTCGTGGGAAGGAGCAGCGGATGGTATACCGGACGTCTTGCCGGAACATTCCTATGGAATATCGCCAAAGCTTTCGCCTTCTCGGAATATTTCGTCATGTATAACAGGCTCGACAAGCAAAACAACTATACGACGAGGAACGAAGCGAGCATTACATCGGCATTACGGGCGAATCTTGCCCTCAAGGTGTCCAATGTCATCCAATACGACCGTACTCCGGCGCCCGGGATTTACAAGATGGACATCTTCTGGATCCTCGGCCTTCAATACACTTTTTAAGGGATCGCAGGATCAGACTTCAAAATAAAGGAGGAAAAGGAACATGAGCAAGAGTGCTTTCTCTCTATTCGTTTTCGGCATCTATGCGGCAGTTGTCGGTATAGTGCTCATGGCAGCCCCCAATTTTATGCTTGGAATATTCGGAATTCCGCACACGAACGAAGTCTGGATCCGCATTGTCGGGGTCCTGGCGCTCGTTCTGGCATTCTACTACACCCAGGCGGCGCGCAAAGGTATCACCGGTTTTTTTGTGCTGACTGTCTATACCCGGTCCACGTTCATTATTTTCCTTACCGCTTTTGTTCTGTTCGGTTTTGCCAGTCCGGCGATTATTCTGTTTGGGGTCATGGATTTGCTGGGAGCCGTTTGGACCGGACTATCCCTGAGGTCTGAAAAAAAGTAGTTGATATGTAGTCTGTCCCGCCCTCCGTTCTCTCTCCGTGGAGTATCCCGCAACCGTTGCTTTTGATGGGTTTGATAATCAACAGATTCTCCTATTGCATTTTTTGGGTATAATACTATATTTTAAGAATGGAGTAATTATGGAATTTGTCAGGATATCCGGTACAAATATCAAGGCATCGAGGATAGGCCTCGGCACATGGGCCATAGGCGGATGGATGTGGGGCGGCACAGACGAACAAACATCCATAAAAACCATACTTTCTGCACTCGAATCCGGTATTAACCTTATCGATACCGCACCTATTTACGGGTTCGGCCGTTCGGAAGAAATCGTGGGAAAGGCCCTCGCAGAGTACAAAAAGAGAGACAAGGTAATCATTGCAACAAAGGTAGGACTTGAATGGATAGACAGTAGAGTGTGGCGCAACTCAAGCAGACAGCGCATACTCAAGGAAATAGACGATTCCCTGAAACGCCTGAGAACGGATTACATAGATATCTACCAGATCCACTGGCCTGATCCCGCTGTCCCGTTTGAGGAAACCGCAGAAACGATGCTGGAACTTTTTAAGCAGGGAAAAATCAGGGCAATCGGTGTGAGCAATTACTCCACGGAACAGATGGATGCATTCAGAAAGACAGCCGCGATCAATACTGCACAGCCGCCGTACAACATATTCGAAAGGGCCATTGAGAAGGACGTGCTTCCGTACTGCATGAACAATCATATAACAACGCTTACTTACGGTGCGCTCTGCAGGGGCCTGCTCAGCAACAGGATGAGGCCGGATACACGGTTTACCGGAGATGACCTGCGCAAGGTCGATCCGAAGTTCAAACAGCCGCGCTACGGACAATACCTGAAGGCCGTTGAGGCACTCGATGAACTGGCAATGAAAAATTACGGGAAACGGGTCATCCATCTCGCGGTACGCTGGCTGCTCGATCAGGGCGCTGACATAGCGCTCTGGGGCGCGAGAAGACCGGAACAGCTGGATCCGATCAAAGAGATTGCCGGCTGGTCGATAAACGAGAATGCAAAAAAGGCCATAGACAAGATCCTGGAAGACACGATCAAAGACCCGGCGGGTCCGGAATTCATGGCACCGCCTGTACGCCGGCAGAAATAATATCCCGCGCGAGTGCGGGCACACAGCAAAACTGGGTTGAGTAATCACGGTTTTATAAATCAATAAGTTAAAGATTGATTCGTCGTCCAGTCCTCGGCGGAACTCCTTGCTATGACATGCAGCGGCTTATTCAACAGCCTGTAAAGGCCTGATTCCGTTTCCGTGGATTTTTCTCTGAAGGAATTCCGTGTAAGACAAAATCCTACAAGGTTATCATTCTTATGCTGATAGACGGTGACATCCACTATCTATTAGGATATGCCCATGATCAAGGTCAGATATATTTTTCAGCCGACTCTATGATGTCGTGGGTATTGAGATCGCAGGTTTTTGTAGCAGCTGTCTCCTTAAAGAACTTACGAAAAAGGTTTACGTCATGATCAAATTGGTGTAATACAAAATATGATTTCACAAATTGAAGGAGGATAAAATGAAAGGAAACAAGAAGATCATTGAGCACTTGAATGCACGTTTGTCTGAGGAATTAACCGCTATAAATCAGTATATGGTTCATGCCCAGATGTGTGAGAACTGGAAGTACGCCAGGCTGCACAAGATAATAGAGAAGCGGGCCATTGATGAAATGAAGCATGCTGAAAAGCTTATAGACAGGGTCCTTTTCCTCGAAGGGGTTCCGGTCGTCAGCAAACTGAATAAACTCTATATCGGTGCTCAAGTGCCGGTAATGCATGAGAATGACCGCACCGCCGAAGAAGTTGCAATACGCGGCTATAACGAGAGCATCCGTTTGGCTGTCGAAGTTGGAGACAACGGTACCAGCGAGCTTCTTAAGGCAATCCTTAAGGAAGAAGAGGACCACATTGACTGGCTCGAGAGCCAGCTTGACCAGCTTAAGCAGATGGGTACCCAGAACTACCTGACGGAGCAGATAGAAAAAGAATAATACCCGCTCCAGGCAGCTCTTCCTTGATTAGCCAATAAAAAAGAGAGGGTCTTCTCTTCCCTCTCTTTTTTTTCTACAATTCTCAGGCTTCCTTGAGCGTAAAGAAATCATAAATATACAAAAACGCTCCCGCTACAAAGCCTATGCCGGACACAAAAAACACTGCATACCACAGGTGCATATACGATTGTGTCGTCAGGTAATCGAACCCGAGTACCCGCTGGAAGTACACCTGGATAATACCGGCAACGGTCAGAGCAAGCACCATCATAACCATGAAAAACATTGTTATGTATAATACTGCAAACCCCTTTTGCTGATTGAAATTCTTCAATCCCTTTATCTGGGGGATTATAAAATACGCAAGGGTAATGATCAGCATTACATAAGCACCGAAGAATGCAAAATGCCCGTGTGCAGCGGTTATCTGTGTACCGTGCGTCCATTTATTTATCTGCGGCAGTGTCTGCGCAAAGCCCCATACGCCTGCTCCGAAGAAATGCATGATGGTCCCTGCAACAGCCCAATCCATTGCAAGCCTGTTTTTAATCTCGAGATGCTTTTCTCTCACCATCCGTAATGTATCTATCACCATAAACAGGATCGGCAGCGGCTCAAACATGCTGAATATCGCCCCAAACCACAACCAGTACGACGGGGTCCCTATCCAGTAATAATGATGGCCCGTCCCTACAATACCGGTGAACAATACAAGTCCGACTTCTACGTACAACCACTTTTCAACAACGGATCTCTCAACGCCGGTAAGCTTCATCATCACAAATGCCATAAGCGCCGCTGCTATAAGCTCCCATGCGCCTTCTACCCAAAGATGAATGACCCACCACCAGAAAAAATACTGTGTTGAGAGGTTCTTCATAAAGAACATCCCGAACAAGAACATAACCGCAAGCGTTACAAGGCCCGCGATGAGAACACCCTGTATGGCTGTCCATTTTTTACTCTTGAGCACCGTCATAAGGATGTTATAAAGGAACAGGAGGGCGACGACCACGATGCCGGCCTTTATGATGAACGGTTGTTCGGTAAACGGCATACCCCATGTCCACCCGAACAGATATCCGACAATCGCCGAAACACCGATAACGGCAAATAGCCAGAACTGGACATACGCAAGTGCCGGGCTGTACAGTTCCGTTTCGGACTCCTCGGGAATCATATAATAGGTGCCGCCCATAAACCCGAACAGCAGCCATACAACAAGCAGGTTTATATGTATCTCCCTGCTCATGTTAAACGGCAGAATATGCATGAGCGGGTCGACATTCCATACATACTTCGCTCCGGTGAGCAGTCCGAAAACCACCTGCAAACCAAAGAGCAGGGTTGCCAGCGTAAAGTACGGATAAGCAACCTTTTGTGTTTGATATTTCATGATTACCTCCTCTTATTTTAAATTTGAAAGATAATGAACAAGCTCATCGACCTGTGTCTTTGAGAGTGTTTTAAATGAAGGCATGATAGTTTTTGGATAATGTGATGCAGGTTCTGTAATCTGCTGGGCTATCCATGGTGCGTCTCTTCTTGAGCCGACGTGGCTGAGATCCGGTCCTACACTGCCTCCCATACCGTTGATCTTATGGCATGCTGTGCAGCCGTTCCTGCCCAACAGGAGACTGCCTTCCGATGATTCCGGCGCAACAGCCCCATTTTGGGCAACCTCGGGCTGCGGCGGCCATCCATTGGTATGGATGTTGGAGACCCACTGAAGGAACGCAACAACATCATCGATCTGTGTATCCGTAAGATGCTGGTTGGGCATCTGCCGCGGTTCAGGCATAACCGCCCGCGGGTTTTTTAAAAATTTCTTCAACCAGTCCGATGACCTCAGCTTGCCCTCTTTTGTAAGGTCCGGCGCATAATACCCTCCGATACCGAGTATGGTATGGC
>DAHXOM010000313.1 GCA_027364825.1 bacterium
GCAATATGTTAATAAATATAATACATTTATGCATAGTATCAAGTCTTTTAAGAAGGTGAATCTATATGAAAAAATTATTATATAGTATGCTTGTTTTTGCGGTTATGATGCTCTTTGCCGGTAAAACGAGTGCTATGGGTATATTTCAGAGTGATATCGGATATATTCCCATGCCATCCATTAATATAAGCCTTACCGTAACAGATAACCTTGGGGTAAGAACAGCAGTCGAACATGGTAGTATTGACGGCAAAGACTATATTTCAGGCTACCATGGTCTGATCTTAAATGTTATTCCGCTGAAAAATATAACATCAATCTCTTTTACAAAAACGACCAATGCTCAGGCCTCTCTGCCTGCTTCTTTGCTTGATAAGCTGGACAACAACCCATTCGAGGCTACTATTAACCTCAAGGATCATAAAACGCTAACTCTTATCGTTGATGGCTCCTTGATATGTTACGGGAAAACACCGTATGGTTTTATAAGGATAAAGCTGTCGTTGATTGACAGGATAGAAAACATCGTGCTTATCAAGGAAAACAAAACCCCTTAAGCTGCACGCGCAGAACGTTAGTACCTATTCATAACGGAACGCTTGAAAAACAAGGATCTTTAACTTAAACTGTTATAGGAAAGAGGCTTTAGCATGACTGAAAATACAATCGACAACAACCCCGGAGAACAACAAAAGGACAAGGACAATAAACCGCTACAGAGCAGAAGAAAAAAGAAATGGTTTTTAGCCGGTGCACTGCTATTCTGCATTCTACTGCCTATAATCTGGTATTTTGACATAACGTCCGACGTACCCCAAATAAATACTATAACGGATTATAAACCCTCCGTTGTTACCGATGTTTACGGCGACGACGGCTCGGTCATAGGAGAACTCTTCATTCAGCGGCGCATACCCATATCTCTGGATCAGATGTCAAAGTATGTTCCGGAAGCCTTTATAGCGGCTGAGGATGCTACATTCTACCAGCACGGCGGGGTTGATTATGAGGCCATCTTAAGAGCAGCGATAAAAGACCTTCTTGCAGGACAGATTGTGCAGGGAGGCAGTACGATAACACAACAGCTTGTCAAAACTCTTCTCTTAACACCGCAAAAAACTATTACCAGAAAACTCAAGGAATTCATACTTGCGACACGGCTTGAAAGGCACCTTACCAAAGATGAAATACTCAACATATACCTGAACCAGATTTACCTCGGCGACGGCACATACGGGGTTGAGGCTGCGAGCGAGCAGTACTTCGGGAAGAAGGCCAAAGATCTCTCGCTTGCAGAGGCTGCCATACTCGGCGGCTTACCGCGTTCTCCCAACACCTATTCTCCGGTTAATTCTCCCCGAAGGGCAAAATTGCGTCAGAAATATGTTCTCGGCAGAATGGCCGATCAGGGGTATATAACAAAGACAGAAGCAGACATTGCATACAATCAACCGCTCAGGATTTATCTGAACAACGGTTATGCACCAAAGAATATAGCTCCCTACTTCCTGGAGATGTTAAAACAGCAATTGTTTGCCAAATATGGCCAGGACACTGTTCTTGAACAGGGGTTAAAGGTTTACACCACCATAGATCCCATGATGCAAAAAGCGGCGAATGCGTCCTTAAAAACCGGACTTATACAGATAACAAAAAGACAGGGATATTCAGTGCCCAAGGAACACCTGACAAACAACAAAGGCATACAGGATTTTATAAACGGAGTAAGGAAGAACGAACTTGCGGTATTCCCTGATTACTACATGTTAACATCCTCTATGACGAATAAGGGGACAATCCCGGTTCAATATGCCATAGGACCGGACAAAACATATCATGCCGTTGTAACAGGTTTTCTGCCGTCAAACAAAGGCGTTGAAATCAATGTCGGAGGAGAAAAAGGTATCATCCTTACAACCAACATGAGCTGGGCGCACCCTTTTGATCCTGAAAAGTGGTATCCTCCGGTCACGGATCCTCATAAAATATTAAAAACCGGAGATGTCATTCTTGTTACCATGATAAAGAAGAATAAAAATCTTACGGAGTTTTCTCTCGAACCAAAGCCCGAGGTTCAGGGTGCACTGGTAGCTCTTGACATTTCAACAGGTGCCATAAGGGCAATGGTGGGCGGATACAGCTTCCTGGAATCACAGTACAATCATGCCGTGCAGGCACAGCGGCAGGTTGGCTCTGCGTTTAAACCCATATACTACGCGGCCGCACTGGAGAAGGGATACACCCCTGCATCAATAATACTGGATACCCCTGTTGTTTATCAATATACCGACACAACAACCGGTACCACGGAAACAGGCACAACGCCAACAACTCCGACGGTATGGAAACCCCGCAATTACGATAAAACCTTTACCGGCCCTGTTACGTTACAGGATGCTATAACGCATTCTAAAAACAACCCATCTATCCGGTTATTAAACGCGATAGGTGTTGGATATGCTATAAATTTTGCGAAAAAAATAGGCATAACGGAACCTCTCACCAATGACCTTACGCTTGCACTCGGGTCGTCTTCCATGAGTTTGCTGGATCTGGTCTCTGCTTATAACGTATTTCCAAATTACGGAAGAGTGATTCCCCCATTTTACATCTACAAGGTTATCGACCGCAACGGAGTTGTTCTGGAAGACCAAACTATTACCCCGAACATCGTGAGTTTTAACAATACTATCTCTTCAACAACGTTCAGCATGTCTTCAATTCCGGCAACCTCGTCGCAGCAGATAACCGGCACATCCCCGACCGTGACTGTCATAGCCCCCGCAACTGCTTATGTCATGATAAGCATGCTCAGGAACGTTGTGCAGCACGGGACAGGCTGGCGTGCAAATGCCCTTGGCAGGCCTGCTGCCGGTAAAACAGGAACGACAGAAAATGACAGGGATGCATGGTTTATCGGTTTTACTCCAAATATTCTGGCGGGTATATGGGTCGGCTTTGATAATAACAGGAGCCTTGGGATAGCAGAAACAGGCGGTGATGCTGCAGCACCAATCTGGCTTAGTTTTATGAAAAGTGCTGTAACTGCATATCCCGACACGGATTTTCCGATACCTCCCGGTGTAGTGTTTGCAAGAATAGACAAAAAAACCGGCTTGCTTGCAACAGCAGACGATCATAGTGCAAGCTTTGATGTATTTGTCGCAGGCACACAACCAACACGAACGGCAACACAGGTAAATGCACAACACGGCAATGAGTTTTTCAGATTTAACCAATGAGAAGCCCCAGAAGTGAACTTTCGGTACGGTATACCGATAAAGAATGAGCACATCTAAAAAAGTACAGCTTGAGCACATCTATCAATTGCTCTACCTGCGGTTCGGCAAAAGGAAATGGTGGCCTGCGGACTCTCCTTTCGAGGTAGTGGTAGGGGCTGTCCTGACCCAGAATACGGCATGGATAAACGTCGAGAAAGCAATCGCAAACCTCAAACACGCGGACATGCTCTCACCCGACAAGTTGTACAGCCAGCCCGTTTCAAATATAGCCCGGCTCATCAAACCGTCCGGTTTTTATAATCAGAAAGCAAAACACCTGAAGCTTATGGT
>DAHXOM010000322.1 GCA_027364825.1 bacterium
CAATAATATCAAATTGACATTAATAAATTCTTGACTTTAAAAACTCTGTTCGTTAATCAATAATTTATATTTGGAGGGTTCATGAAGATCGGTTTTCATAAGGATGTTTTCAAACCTTCTTTGTCAAAGTCAATCGCGGTCTTTCTGGTATTCGTGTTTGCATGGACGAACATGGGTATCTATCAGGTTGTGTATGCAGCAACGAATGGAGTTAAGAGTTCAGGAGTTGGGAGTTCTGGAGTTCAAGACACGGAATCCTCTCCGCCGTCATTCCCGAGAAATCGGGAATCCAGTTTACAATTCACGAATCACAGCCCTGAACAGGCATTAGAAAAGGCAGTAGAAAAGATCAGAGCTACAATCTCCAAACCCCAGTCCGTCATTCCCGTGAAAACGGGAATCCAGTCTCCCTCTTCTGCTACTGATGCAACATCTGAAGTCCAGTCAGAGATTATAAAAGAACGTGCAGAGCTTGATAGTGCAGATGTAAATATCAGGAATCAGTTCAAACAAACCGAAGAACGAATAAAGGGTTTGCCATCTGCAATACAGCAGCGTCAAAAAGCATTTGAGATCAGGTATGAAACCAACTTCAAACAACTCAAGGCAGATTTAGTTTCGGTAAACACTGCAAAAACAAACACAGAATTTACTGCGAGGACAAGAAAGCTGAAGGCATTTCTTGATAAGATCAAATCGCCCTCAAGACACATTAAATTCAATCCGAACAAGCTTCCGCACAGGATGGTTTACCCCGTTAGAAGATTGACCTTTACAAGAGTCGAATCTTCATATGAAGCAACGGCAAAATCAACAGCATCTTCTAACGGGGCAGGACCCGTATGGCGAGAGCCGAGGATGCATTATAATAACCAGCATCGAGCTGCGAGTAGCCAAGGGACGCAGTCTCTGTCATTGCGAGGAGATGAAAGCGACGAAGCAATCTCAAGTCTCCCTCTTAAGATAAGAGGGACGGAAGGGCGTTATGATTTCCTGTCCCCTCTAAAAAGAGGGGATGCAAGGGGTGTGTTAACCGTAACTCCCCGACCCATCCACCGGATGGGTACCCCGCCTCTTAACCTGAGAGGGGTCACGCAGGAGAATACTCTTCTAAATGACAACCCCATTCAAGTCGCCTCCATCGGCTCCCTCAACGGCATACTTTCATCCGCCCTCATCCAGACCATTCCACCACCGACCGCCGCAGACCTTACATCCACAACCGAAGTCCAATTCACCCCGGCAATACTCGCAAAAGCCCAGGAGCTTGGATATAACGCAGTAAACATCTACAACTGGGTCTACAATAACATAGAATATGTTCCCACGTATGGCTCTATTCAGGGCGCAGATATGTGTCTGCAAACCATGCAGTGCAATGACATGGATACAGCAAGTCTTTTGATTGCACTTCTCCGCGCTTCCAACATCCCCGCCCGTTATGTCTCCGGCACAATCCAATTACCCATAGCTCAGGTTATGAACTGGGTAGGTGGGTTCACAGACCCAAAATCAGCTGTAAATCTCCTTGCCTCCGGAGGCATACCAAGCAAAACATACATCGCCGGTGGCCAGATTTCCTATGTTCAGCTTGATCATGTGTGGGTAGAGGCATATGTGCCGTATGGTAACTACAGAGGTATGATGAGTGACCAGAGCATAAAGACATGGATACCGCTTGATGGAAGCTTCAAACAGTATCAATATGCTCAGGGTATGGATCTATATTCCGCTCTTAATATTAACGGGATTTCATTTATCAATGCCTATATTACAGACACAACAGTGCTTGGTTTATCACCGGATGCTCAGGCGGCTATAAACAGCATAATTCCGGACTTTATGATGAGCCCTTACCAATTCTACAGCCAGAGGTTGTTTAATTATCTTGATGCAACAAATCCTACAGCAACCATAGATAATATCATCGGGGCGGATACGATACCGGATACAAAAGTCATTATTCAAAAGAACTTTCCGTATCTTATCGGTGGTCTTTATTACAAGGTGATTTCCAAAGGTGGAGAATATGATGCTTTACCAAACAACCTCCTCTATCAATTGAGTTTTAACATTCAGGACGAGTCAGGTACGACAACAGAGCTCACCTACAATACCACCCTTCCGGCAATAGCAGGCAAGAGGCTTACGCTTTCATATAGCCCAGCCACCCCTGCCGATCAGGCTCTTGTTAATCAATACGGCAGTATGTTTAGTGTACCTGCGTACCTGTTAAATGTTACCCCTGTATTAAGGCTTAATGGGTTTACAGTAGCAACAGGCAATCCTGTAGGATTAGGACAGACTCAGATTTTAAACGTAACATTTCAATCAACCACAGATACAGACATAGAAACAAGCAATGTAATAACAGGCGAATATTTAGGCATAGCAATAGTACCGTATCATGCGACTGATAATGTTGCAGGAAGCGGCATGCAGACCCTATACAGCAACATCGGTTCTACGGATCTGGACAATTTACTTGGTCAGATGCTTTACAATATAGGCATCTCCTATTTCAGCCACCTTGATTTTGAACAGGCACTCTATGGCAAAAACCTTGAGGTAGTTGATATCAAACAGCCATCCGAGGCACTGGTAAGTGCGGATGTAATACCGACCTATCTGTTTGGTACAGTATCCAAGGTAGACGAAGGCGGGGTGAGCATAGATGTTAAGAGAGACTTAGACATTCCGCTACCTATAGACGGTAACACTGGCAGAAGCATAGATTATATGAATGTCTCTGGGCTTGGAAGCTCATCATGGGAAAGCTCCATACTTGGAAGCTTTTTCTCGACGCCGACAGTATCAGCGGTAAAACTGCTGAACTCTGCGTATAAACAAGGTATACCTATATACACGATAAACAACAGCAACATGGATACCATCATTCCACAGCTACAGGTTGATCCCAATGTGCTCTCAGCTATACAGGATGCAATCAATGCCGGTGATGAAGTCATTATCTCTCAAACCAATATCCAGTACGACGACTGGAATGGCGTCGGCTACATCGTATACGACCCTGCCACAGGTGCCGGAGGATACATGATAAGTGGTGGGTTGTTAGGAGCAGCTACAACAAAGCCAATATCTTTAGAAGAAGCAAACGTACTATATCCATTATTATGTTCACAAAAAAGATCAATAGTATTTGGTGCGGCTATTAGTCTTCTCGGAACTCGCTACGGATTTGGATGCAAAGATCCCAATATGTGTACAGATTGTCCACCAGGTGTAACTCAATGTGCGGGAATAGATTGTTCTGGTTTAGTATCCTATGCTTATAAGCAGATAGGTGTGAAATATCTTGATACAGATGCTCAAGGACAATATTATAATACATTACCAACGGATTATCCATTTTATGTAGATTTGGTATTTTTTAAAGGCGCTTATGATAAAAGTCATGATTGTTACGTAAATGCAGATGATGGCATTACACATGTAGGACTTGCTATGCCAATAGTACTTTCTTATCCAGTACCTACGATGATTGCAGCTCAGCGTAGTGAAGGTGTAAATATCTATCCTATACCTACAATAAGCAACGAATATCATGCGAGTGGAATTAGATCTGAGACTGGGGAATGCAAAGGTATAAAACCTAACATAAGCAATAATAGTTGTCCAGGCAGTGGAACAT
>DAHXOM010000340.1 GCA_027364825.1 bacterium
CCGTGCTTGCATCGTACAACAGCCATTTTGAGCTTTTAAGAAACCCGATCATGCGAAAGACGTTTGCACGGTTCGCAACCGTCAGTCATGCCGCGAAGGTTGCCGGCGTCAATCTCGCCGACCTTATCAAGCTGATGAATAACGCTATAGGGGAAACAGTGTCGGATGCAGACATGGTTGACAGGGAAGACAGTAAGATTTCGCCCGATATACCTATTTACCCGGTCAAGGATATTATAGAACAGAGGCACATTAAAATCACGAACCTTGATGTTCGTGAGGTCATGAAAAATCACGGAGAGCCTTTTCCCGTTATCATGCAGGCAGTGGCAAAGGTAAAGCAGGGCGAGGCCCTTGTGCTTGAAACCATTTTCGAGCCCGCCCCCCTGTACGATGTGCTTCAAAAAAAGGGTTTTGAACACCAGACAGAAATGCTTGCCGAAGACCATTATAAGATATGGTTTTACAGGGAAGCAGCCAGGGATGTTCAGCAGGAAAATACGGATATGAAGGATCGGATCAGAGAAGAAGGCGGCACCGTGTACCTTGATGTGCGGGGGCTTGAACCGCCCCAGCCCATGGCAATGGTCCTCGGGACCATGGCAAAGCTTGATCCGGCAAAAAGGCTTGTGGTTCAGCACGAGCGCGTGCCCATGTTCCTGTATCCCAAGCTCGATGAAAAGGGCTACACCTACGAAACCCATGAGCTCGACCAGCACAACGTACAGCTCATTATAAAACCAAAGAGTCGTTAGCCCGAGCAATGCAATAGGGAAGTTTGTTTATTCGTTCGACCCTACGTCTCCGCCTGAAGCGGATCCGTCCTGTGGCGGAAAACAGCGGTTTAAACCGTTTGAACCGTTTAAACTGTTTAAATCGTGAAGAATGTGGATCGCAGAGACGAACAACTCTTCCCTCTCATATATAAAATTGAGCTTTGCCTGGTGAAGATACCTATCCATTGCTGATTTTCCCAGATGCGAATTCCGGGTCGACCGCCGACAATACGTCTCATCCGGCCTGCCGAAAACATTGACGGGAAGTACGGATCTACCATAAAAAGGGGTATACTCTATCAAAAGAGGCGCTTATGAAACCCGTATGGGAACAAACCTTTACTGTCCGATCATATGATGTAGACCCTGCTTGGAAACTGAAGCTCTCCACGCTTTTTTCTTACATGCAGGAGGCTGCGGTGAACCATTCCTATGACCTCGGGGTCGGCTATCATGATCTGGAAAAATACGGCACGTTCTGGGTCTTATCGAGGATCAAGCTGAAGATCAAAACCATGCCTGCATGGAAAGATACCGTTACCATCAAAACATGGCCCAAGGGGAAAGACCGGTTGTTCGCATTAAGAGATTTTGTTGTTCTGGACTCAAACAACAATGAAATGATCTCGGTGACTTCCCTGTGGCTTCTGATTAAAAAAGACAGCCGCAGGCCCCAGCGCATACAGTCTCTGCCCGTGACACTGCCGGAAAACCCGGGGATAAGCGCATTCGATGAACAACTGGAAAAGATAAAGCCGCTCGACCATCTTGAACTTAACCACACGAGGGAAGTGATGCCGGATGATCTTGATGTGAATTACCATGTAAACAATGCACGGTATATAGACTGGATAATGGATTGTTTCGACCCTTCATTCAGCGCTGCAAACACCATGAAAGCGATTCAGGTAAATTATATGGATGAGGCCACGCATAAGGAACGGATCGCGATGAACCAATCGA
>DAHXOM010000345.1 GCA_027364825.1 bacterium
ATGTTATAGAATTCGTAAAGCAGCTCATAGAAGGATACGACGATGTACCGGCGGTAACCTCCTTAACGTCATTGCTCACCATGCTGCAGTTGCTTTTGGAGGTAATAATAAAAAGGATCATTGAGCCGTTGCGCATCGGCGAGATGCCCGCGGATGCCGGTGAAATAGTATATACGATAAACAGTATGGTAGATAAAGAGCTGACAAAACTCGGGAAAGATGACCCGGCTGATCCAAGGCTGCAGATACTGTGGAGTATCAAAGAAATACTTGCGGGGAAGAAGAGGCAAAAGAAGGCCAAAAAAGTGAAAAGAATTACTGTTGAATAGATTTTATAACTGTGCTTAATTAAGGAACAGATGCAGAATAAAGGTAGATTAAAAGATACTCCATTTTTAAAACTTCTGATGAGCTTCCATACAAGTAATGCTACAGGTATACTCAGGCTTACCAACGGCCCCGAGGTGAAGATCATATACCTGTCAAAGGGGAAACCCATCTTCTCCGCATCCAACCTGCCTGCAGACAGGATGGGCGCAATGGTATTGAGGTTAAACATCGTAACAGAGGAACAGCTTGATGCAGCGCTTCAGGATGTCATGAAAACCGGCAACAGGCTCGGAACCGTCCTTGTCGACATGAATATCATCACTGCGGAACAGTTGTTCGATCTTGTTCTGAAACAGGTCTCCGAGATCATATATTCGGTATTCGAACTTGACGATGCAGAGTATAACTTCATAGAAGATGTACATTTCAGCGACGAGATTATAACCCTTGATTTAAGCTTATGGGACTTGATGATTGAAGGTGTAAAAAGAAAATTCAGTCCCGACAAACTCAAAGAAATTATCGGACATTCCAATGCTATTGTGCAGAAAAATCCGGCACTTTCGGAAGATTTCAGTATTATAAAGGATAGTGTTGGAGAAAAGTTTTATAACCTTATCGACGGCAACAGAACGCTGGAGGATATTATCGTAGAAGCAGGTATGGGTGAATTAAAAGCCATACAGATACTCGGTGTATTAACCCTCCTGGGGTTTATATATCCCGGCGATGAAAAGAAAGGAACAACTGCAACCTCATCCTTAAAATCAGAGATAGAGGCAAAGCTGGACAAATTCCAGACCATGAATCTTTTTGAGAAGCTCGGACTGGATATGAATGCCACAAAAGAACAGATTCTATCATCATTTACCCTCTTATCAAAAAGCTATCATCCGGATAAATTTGTAGAGCCGCATTATAAAGATATAAAACCGATCGCCCTGCAGATGTACAATCAGATACTGGAAGCGTTTACCGTTCTTTACAAAGATACAACAAGGGAGAAGTACATAAAGGATATAAGCGAGCAGGATAAAAGCATGTTATTTACGGAGTCCGACCCTATGCTTGCACGGGAAAGTTTTGAAAAGGGAAGGGCTTATGTGAACGAGAAGAAGTATTCCGAAGCTTACAAAATGTTTACTACAGCCATCAGCAACGATTCAAACATTTCAGAGTACTACACGGGTTTGGCCATTCTGGAAACCATGAATTTTAACAATCATCCGGTAAACATCGGAGCTGCGGAGCAGGCATTCTCAAGGGCTGTAGAACTGAATCCGGATGAACCGCGTAATTATTACTACCTCGGTGTCCTGTACAAGAACAAGCAGGACTATAAGACCGCAAGAGGATATTTCCTCAAGGCACTGGTGCACAATCCCAATCACCGGGAGTCAAAGAAACAATTGGAACTGCTCGATAAGGTCGGATAATGTCAATTTATAAGATATACACGTATCCGGAAAAGATACTCAGGCGTAAAGCGAAAGAAATTAAAAACATAGACGGAGAACTGCAGGCATTTATCGATAATATGTACGAGACAATGCATTTTGCTTCGGGCGTCGGCCTTGCAGCGACCCAGGTAGGAAAAGAGAATGCACTTTTTGTGGCTGATGTTCCGGCTGAAGATGATAAGAGGCAGATCCTTGCCGTTATAAACCCGGTTATCGTTGAATCAGAGGGAGAATCCGCCATTGAAGAAGGGTGTCTGAGCGTTCCCAATTTCCGTATCAACGTAAACAGAGCGGCAAGGATTGTAATCAAGGGCTACGACAGGAACGGGAAAGACCTTCTTCTGGAAGCTACCGGCCTGCTCGCAACGGTCATACAGCATGAGATGGATCATCTGAAAGGTATTACGCTCCTTGATCACGCATCCCTTTTAAAAAGAGGTGCGTATATAAAATCCCTTAAAAAAGAATCGAAACCAGACAAGGATTGATCCCGTTCTTAACTATTTAAACAGTTTAAACGGTTCAAACGGTTTAAGCCGCTCAAAGCTTCTTAAAAGCCTCGTATGCGTATTTTATCGTCCTGTCTATATCGTGGGGTGTGTGAGCCATTGAAACAAAATGGGCCTCGAACTGCGACGGCGGCAGATAAACACCTTTTTCAAACATACGATGAAAAAATTGAGCGTATTGCTTTGTATCGGATTTCATTGCCGAAGAAAGGTCCGTTACCGGCTTATCCGTAAAAAACGGCGTGAACAGGGACGCTGTTGAGTTTATGGTTATCTTCATTCCCGCAAGCCTTGCCGCATCCTTTAAGCCGTAAACAAGATGCTCTGTTTTTTTCTCCAGGTCCTTATAAAACAACGGCCTTGATTTTATCTCTTTGATGGTCGCTATGCCCGCAGCCATTGCAACCGGATTGCACGAGAGAGTTCCTGCCTGGTAGACCGGTCCTTCGGGCGAGATGAGCTGCATAATGTCTTTTCTTCCGCCGTATGCCCCTACCGGTAAACCGCCGCCGATGATCTTGCCGAGCGTAGTCATATCGGGTTTGATGTTCATGGCTCCCTGTGCCCCTGACAGGGAAATCCTGAATCCGGTTATCACCTCGTCGAATATAAGGACTATACCGTGCTTCAGGGTCAGCTCTCTCAGCATCTCAAGAAAACCTTTCTCCGGTACCACAACGCCGATATTTCCTGCTACCGGCTCAACGATGATCGCTGCGATCTCTTTATACTGCTCCGTGATGAGTTTCTGAGCGGCTTTAAAATCGTTGTAGGGAAGCGTTAATGTTGTAGCCGCAAATGCTTCCGGCACACCGGGGCTGGACGGTGTACCCAGTGTCGTTAAGCCGGAGCCCGCCTTAATGAGAAACTGGTCTGAATGACCGTGATACCCGCCTTCGAACTTCACGATCTTGTCCTTTTTTGTATATGCCCTCGCAGCCCGTACGGCACTCATGGTTGCTTCGGTGCCTGAACTCACCATTCGAACAAGCTCTATGGACGGGTATGCCTCTAAAATAAGTTCCGCGAGTCGTATCTCGTTTGGACACAGCGTGCCAAAGCTTGTGCCGCCCCGTATGGCCTTTCGGAGTGCGTTCAGCACCTTTATATTGCCGTGTCCGAGGATCATGGGCCCCCATGACATGCAGTAGTCGATGTACCTGTTACCGTCCGCATCATACAGTCTGTCGCCTTTTGCACGCGTAACGACGATGGGATCGT
Source organism: bacterium (assembly GCA_027364825.1). Lineage (GTDB taxonomy): Bacteria > JAMCPX01 > JAMCPX01 > JAMCPX01 > JAMCPX01 > JAJYLM01. The sequence goes on from DAHXOM010000345.1 coordinate 3,521, forward strand.
CTCCGACAGCTTTAAAAGCCCTTACAGGGCTGTTGACCCCGCCGGGCATAAGTGCCTTCGCCTTTTGAAAGTAATTATGGGAATGTGGCCTTTCCATGCTCTGCTCCTTTGAGATAACCATAACATTAAAATGAAAAGCATTGTCAAGAATGTTATATTCCGTAATGCGTTGTGCGGTGGAATTGTGCCTTTATCCTTTGCAATTTGGTCCGTATCGTGTATATATTTTACCGCATGGACGATAATTTTATTGTAAAAGATGGCTGGGTATACATAGGGTTTTTCCTGATACTCACGCTCATCGGGCTTTTGATAAGGCATGGATATTTTATATACCTGCCCGCAATAGCCCTGTTGCTGTTCGTGATGTGGTTTTTCAGAAATCCTGAGAGGAATACACCGGCAGCCGACTCTGTCATATCACCTGCTGACGGTACCGTTATTAAAATGGTAAAGAACAACAAGTATGAACAGTTTATGGGGAAAGACGCCGTGTGTGTCAGTATATTCATGTCCGTATTGAATGTGCATGTAAACCGGTTTCCGGTGAACGGCGTTGTCATCGACAAGCAGTACCACCCCGGTAAATTCCATGTTGCATACGTAGATAAGGCGTCGGAGTTTAACGAGCAGACGGCTTTGTTCATACAGGACGATAAGGGAAGGAAGCTTGTTGTTGTGCAGATTGCGGGCTCTGTTGCACGGCGGATAGTGTGCAAGGTGGATAAGGGTTCAAAGATGACAACCGGCAAAAGATATGGTATGATTAAATTAGGTTCAAGACTTGACGTTTATGTTGAACCTGATAGAGAAATCAAGGTAGGAATAGGTGATAAGGTAAAAGCAGGCGAAACAATAATAGCCGTGTGATGTATGAATGAAAAAAATATTGTAGAAATCAATAAGACGCACGAAAGAGATGCCCGATCGGAAAGGAGGCAGGTACGGGGTGTGGGCAGGGGTATTTTTCTGCTTCCCAACCTGTTTACCTCTGCGAGCTTGTTTTCCGGTTTCTATTCGATTATCGCGACATTCAACGGTAACTATTTTTACGGTGCGATAGCTATCATATTTTCCATCTTTTTTGACGGTATTGACGGGAAGGTGGCACGGCTCACGCATACCACAAGCGCCTTCGGCGTTGAGTATGATTCTCTCTCGGACCTGGTCGGGTTTGGCGTGGCTCCTGCATTTCTTGCGTATTCTATCGCACTGAGCTCTTTCGGAAGGGTTGGGTGGGTGATTGCCTTCATCTATGTGGCATGCGCTGCAATAAGGCTGGCGAGATTCAATACCCAGATAGATACCGTGGAGAAGAGTGTTTTTAACGGCCTGCCGTCTCCTGCTGCAGCAGGGCTGGTAACGACGACGATTTTACTCTATGTTACCCCGTCTTCAGGGCTCGACGAAGACAAGAAGGCATTGTTTTCTTCTATGATAAAACATCCTATTGATCTGATATTAAACAAACCGATCGATTTTATACTCTCGCAGCATTTTACCATACTGCTGCTGGTACTTATATCCGGATTGCTTATGATCAGCACGGTAAAATATAAGAGCTTTAAGAATGCGGACATGATAAAAGAAAAACCCGTTTCATTTTTGCTGCTTGCAATAATAATGATGTCTTTGATCGTGCTTGAGCCGGTCAAGATGTTGTTTGCCATATTCATTATTTACACAATATCCGGTCTGGTCGCCCTCCTACTCCCCAAAAGGGGAGATAAAAAACTAACAATCTAAAATAGTACTATTTTTTTGAACGTTGTTTAAAAATCGGATCTCCGTTTTACTCTGACATGTCAGCCCAACCGGTTGAACGGGATTCCGCAGGAGAGGACGAAATGATAAAAAGGAGAATACAATGAATAATAAAATTTTAATATTCGATACAACATTAAGGGACGGGGAGCAGTCCCCCGGCTCAAGCATGAACATCCAGGAAAAATTAAAGGTTGCACAGCAGTTAAAGCGGCTGAATGTGGACATTATCGAAGCCGGTTTTCCGATAGCATCTGTCGGAGATTTTGAGGCTGTGAAAGAGATAGCGACCAATGTCAGGGGCATAACCGTTGCCGGACTCGCAAGGACCAGCAGGGCCGATGTGGAAATGGCTTACGAGGCATTGAAACCGGCGGACAAACCGAGAATACATGTTTTTGTCGCAACCTCGGATATACACCTGAAGGCAAAGTTGAAAAAGAGCAGGGACGAGGTCATAGAGATGACGGCGCAGTCCGTTGCACTTGCAAGAAAGCTCGTTAACGATGTGGAATTCTCGGCAGAGGACGCAACGCGGAGCGACAAGGACTACCTCGTAAAGGTATGTCAGGCTGCCATCGATGCCGGCGCAATGACCATAAATATTCCCGACACCGTAGGCTATACTACCCCGGATGAGTTTTCAGAGCTTATCAGGCACGTGAGAGCAAACATAAAAGCGCCGGATTCCCTTGTTATCAGTGTACACTGCCACAACGATCTCGGCCTTGCGGTTGCCAATTCACTCGCAGCGCTCAAGGAAGGTGCACGACAGATCGAATGCACCATAAACGGCATCGGCGAGAGGGCCGGTAATGCCGCTCTGGAAGAAATAGTCATGGCGCTGAAAACAAGGAAAAACTTCTTTAATTTCTCAACGGATGTCGTTACCGAGCAGATCTATCCGTCGAGCAGGCTGCTCAGCCAGATCACCGGCATATCGGTGCAGCCCAATAAGGCTGTCGTCGGTGCAAATGCATTTGCACATGAGGCCGGCATCCATCAGGATGGAGTATTAAAAGAAAAGCTCACCTATGAAATCATGACGCCCCAGTCGATAGGTTTGCCGTCAAACATGCTTGTACTCGGCAAGCATTCCGGAAGGCATGCGTTCAGGGAAAGGGTAAAAACGCTCGGGTATGAATTGACGGACGAGCAGATAGATAACGCCTTCGTTGTCTTTAAACAGGTCGCGGATAAAAAGAAAGAGGTTTACGATGAGGACATCGAGGCCATTATAGCCGACAGGGTACTGCAATGGGCAGAGAAGTATAAACTCGAATCCGTGAATATTTCCTCCGGAACAGATATGCTGCCGACGGCAACCGTAAAAATAAACATGGATGGCAACGTTATGACCGAAAGCGGACATGGTGACGGACCCGTTGATGCCGTCTATAAGACCATTACCTCGATAACAAAGACCGGAAGCAGGCTGATGAGGTATCAGGTCAATGCGATAACAGGCGGGACCGATGCCCAGGGAGAGGTATCGGTAAGGATAGAGGAAGACGGCCATACCGTGAGCGGTACAGGTTCCGATACGGACATTATTGTTGCAAGCGCCAAGGCTTACATGAACGCTTTGAATAAGCTTGAACAGAGGAAAGCTAATAAGATAAAAGGATTCTGAATACGCCACTTTTAATTCCCCCCTGATAAGGGGGAAAATAAGGGATATAAACAAAAATAAGAAAGAAAGGAATTTGATATGGGAATGACAATTACAGAAAAGATTTTGGCTCAGCATGCCGGAGTACAGCATGTTGAACCCGGGCAGCTCGTTATGGCAAATGTGGATCTGGCACTCGGAAACGACGTTACAGCACCCATTGCCATCGATGAATTTAAGAGACACGGCGGTAAAGATGTTTTTGACAAAAGCAGGGTAGTGCTTGTTCCGGATCATTTTGCACCGAACAAAGATATAAAGTCAGCGATCCAGTGTAAGATACTGAGGGATTTTGCGAAGGAAAAGGGTATCGAAAACTACTTTGAGACAGGGAAGATGGGTATTGAACACGCCTTACTGCCGGAATCAGGGCTTGTTGCACCCGGTGATCTTATCATAGGTGCGGACAGCCATACCTGTACCTATGGTGCCGTCGGTGCTTTTTCAACAGGCGTCGGCAGCACGGATCTTGCCGCAGCCATGCTGAGCGGAAAAGCGTGGTTCAAGGTACCACCTACCATAAAGTTTGTGTATCACAGTGATAAGAAGGGCAAGCTCGGGAACTGGGTATACGGTAAGGACGTCATACTGTACACAATAGGAGAGATAGGAGTTGACGGTGCACTGTACAAGGC